>DASUXH010000218.1:0-5864 GCA_036378015.1 Nitrospira sp.
CTGTTCTGGGTCAGCTTTTCATGTCGCTGCTGGACGGCCGTGGCTGCTTCGAGCACCACTCTCAAACCCTGACCGTCGAGCGCCTTCGTATTCTCTCCTAGCGAAGCAAGCTCGGCGATGAGTGGCGCACGCGCTTCGGCCTCCTCGGCTTGAAGAGCTGTGATTCGCCCCGTCGCTGCGTTGCGCTTTTCTACAAGGTCGAGAATGGCTGCTCTGGCATCAAGCCAGGTGAGCATGAATTCGGGGGCAAGTGGCCTGAAGGGGGCTTCCGTCCATAAGTCTTGCCATCGCGCTTCAAGATCAAGGCGCTTTTGCTCAAGAGCGCATTCTTCAGTACGCAGCTCTGTGAGCGATTCCTCCGCCTCGGCGATCTGGCGCGCAATAACGGCGATCTGCCCGGCGGCCTCCGCGTTGTCGAATCGCTGGTCCGCCAGCGTGTCGGCCACCTTGGTCTTTCGTTCGTAGGCTGTCGGCAAGTCCGGAGCATCACCATTAAAGGTTAGTATGTCCCGTTCAGCTACTTCGGTCGCATCGATATAGCGCCTGCGAACAAGATACCAACCTGTATCACGTTCCTTGCGCGCATGGTCGAGATCGTCCGGCGCAACGACATCTTCGTCATGCGCTAGTTGTTCAAAGGCTTTGCGACGTAGTTTTAGCTCTTTTTCAGCGCGACCGATGCGCTCGCGACAGGACTTGATCTCCTCCTCAGTGTCCCGAATGGAATCTCGGTGGATCTGGATCACGGTGCGTGGCGTGACTGGCATCGTTGCCAGTTCTTCCTCGCTGGAAGCCTGCGGACGAAGAGACGTTAGCTGCTTACCGATGGCTGCCTTGGCATCTGCGACTTCCCTTTCAGCCGCCTTGATACGGGTAGCAATATCGGCAGCGCTGCGCCCAGCGCTGATTGCAGCCGCCAAGGTAGATATATCCAGCGGCATTTCCGCCTGGTCCAGTTCATCC
Source organism: Nitrospira sp. (assembly GCA_036378015.1). Classification (GTDB taxonomy): domain Bacteria; phylum Nitrospirota; class Nitrospiria; order Nitrospirales; family Nitrospiraceae; genus Nitrospira_C. The sequence goes on from DASUXH010000218.1 coordinate 964, forward strand.
TGAAGCGCACCCACGCTGTCGTTGGCTTCCTCAAGAGCGGTTTGCGCATTTTTTAAAGCTTCGCCTAGTTCACCCCGGCGGGTGAGTAATGTTCGGACGACGTTGACTTTGGCGCGTTGCGGAATGCGCGCGATGATGGCGGCAGAGTCGTTGGTTTCCCAACCGAGATCTTCCGCAAGACGAACAAGGCTCTCCTCCTTGGTGGTCAGTTCCGCGCGGCGTTTCGGGAGGTCGGCTTTTTCCTTCTGTATCTCAATCCGCTGTTTATGAAGTTCGGCGATATCATCGGAACGCATCAGAAGGGCTTCATCGCATTGGAGACCTGCGCGCTCGGTCCTTGCCTTCGAGAGATGACCATCTAGTTCGTCGATCTTGGACTGAGCGTCGGACTGCGTTTGAATCGCAGCCGTCAACTGCTCTTCCGAATCCTCGGGAAGCGCGGCGACCTCGCCAAGGCCGGCAATCTCGGCTTCCGCGTCGATCAGTCTACGCACCGTCCTGTACACACGTCGGATGCGACCGAGTTTCCGCTGCTCGACCGACTTCTCCTCGATCTGGTTTTCGAGATTCTCGTACGCTTGCCGCGCAGCGTCGAACGCGTGCTCAATTTCCTGCCATTTGTTGGCTGTGACGGTATGCTCACGCTGCGCCTTCTCGGCTTCCTCAAGGGCGTCAAGCGCCATGTAGTATTTCCGACGTCCGGACTTCCTCGGTGCCCACAAGTCGTCGGCTTCCTTGGCGAGAGACGCTATGCGATCGCGAAGACCCGACAGACCGGCGCCCGCGGAGAACAGCGTCTGTCCCACCTCGTCCTTGGCTTCAAGAATTTCGCGACCGCCTTGCGCGAGCCGTTCATGGTTCAGGCTGAACATGCGGGTAAGAAAAGTCTTGTCGGCACCGCCGAGAAAAGGTGCCAACACGCCATCGCCTGCAGGAAGCAGATTGTCATCTGGTGCGAGCAGCGTATCCCTGTTGCCCTTGCGACGGCGGACCTCCAGAGTCTTGCCTTCGTGTTCCAACGCACCGCCGACTCGCATAACGCCGTAGTCATGGACGAAATTGTAAGGCGAGTTGTGCGGAATCCCGAACAAAAGGTCCTCTATAGCAGCGAGCGAGGTGGATTTGCCGGCTTCGTTCGGACCGAATACAACGTGCAAGTCGGACTTCGCCTTCGGAAATGGAAGAGAGACGTTCGTGAAGCGCCCGTACCGGAGAAGATCGAGCCTGCTGATCCGCATGATCTACTCCCCCGCCACCGCGAGACGCACGCTCAGATAATCCTGCACATGATCGATGACATCGGCGTAGTTGCCGTCGACGGCCGCCTTGAGCGCAGCATCTTCCACGCCTGTGCGCAGGTCGGCTGGTAGCCTCCGGGAAAACTCGCCTATGTCGGATGCAAGCTGCTGTAATAGGCCTTCGTCCTTACCGGCATCGGCCAGCATGGTCCGCAGATCGCCAAGAGCATCCAGCTGATCGGCAGCCACCAACGGATCTCGCCGAGGCTGCGTTGAGACGACAAGCCGTTCGATCCACGCGACATCGTCGCCGATGCCGAGCGCCGCTGCTTGTGCTTCAGCCATGAGGCTTTCAGCGGACGCCAGCAACTCACCATGAATATTGCTCGTTCCAGTCAGCTCAATGCGACAGGCAAGCAGCCGGCCGTCTGCCTCTGTAGCAACCGCCTGTTCAATAGACTGGCGTACGCGGTCGGATACTTCGGCAGGGTGGCTGCAATCATCGACGAGCACGGAAAGCCGAGACCAGCGCACAACATCGCAATGAAGTGTTGTGAGATCCGTGATCTCGCCATCCTCGACCGTCACGAGATGGGCGCCCTTGGGGCCGACTTCCCTGATATGGCGGCCCTGAAGGTTGCCGGGAAATACAATATGCGGATTTTTGTGAAGGACCTGCCCGTTATGGACGTGGCCGAGCGCCCAATAGTCGTATCCCTTGCCCTTCAGGTCATCGAGACTGCAAGGGGCATAGGTCTCGTGGCCTGGTGTGCCAGCCAACGCCGTGTGCAGCACGCCGACGTTGAACATGCCTGGCAGAGGAGCGGGATAACTTGGCACGAGGTTCTCGGAGACGTCGCGCTGCCTGAAGCTCTGACCGTGCAGCGCGACCTTGTGTTCCTCAATGACAAAGCTCTCAGGTTTGCGAGAGGAGAAGGCCTTCACGTTCTCAGGAAGGCTCAGACGCTTAGTGATCTGGCTTTCGGCATCATGGTTGCCATAAAGAACAAAAGCTCGGATACCGGCCTTAGCCAGCCTGCCCATTTGCAGAGAAAAGAACAGGCCCGTATGAAAGTCGCGCCAATCACCGTCGTAGAGGTCACCTGCTATGACGACAAAGGCAACCTGCTCGTAAATCGCCTGCCCTACGAGATTGTCAAAGGCTTGGCGAGTCGCGGATCTGATGCGCTCAGCGGCCGAACCTTCGTGCCGAGTGAGTCCGACGAGCGGACTATCGATATGAACGTCCGCGGTATGGATGAAGCGAAAAGCGCGCATACGATATCCCCTTGATGACGTGCTTGCGCCTACTTGGCGCTCACTCTATTCGCCCTTGTGCGGCCTAGGGATCGCGCGCAACCTGCAGCGTATACCTAGTCAATTCGAAGGAGTCGACCCGGCACGTCTCGGACAGTGTACAAATTGATTGTTGATTAACCATAACACCGCGACCTCGAGAAGGACGTTCTCACCGCGCCCGCATTAGCATTACGTGGACATGTCTCAATTAATGAGAATAAATGTAACTTTGGGCCGGGTTGCGCTGGCGCCAAGCGTCTTTCAAGAAGTAGCGGTGGTGGATAGCTACGCCATTGTGACGTTTGAAAGCTTCTGTATTATCTGAACTATTCGGCCCCGTGATATCACCGAGAGTCGACGAATACCAAACGCTCGGGCGATCTCGATTGGTACATCGTCTCCCTTGACCGATTGAGCGGCGGCGAGGATTTCCTCTGGTGGGATCTCTTCGATGAACCTGACGTCCTCGTCGCTTTGGGGAACACGAAATATGTTCCATCGTCCTACATCGTCCTCAGACAGCCACACGAATGCTCCTCCTTCCGAATCTGCGTCTTTCTCAAAGTGGTAATGGCGTTCTGCCAACTCGAGCACACGTTCTTTGATGAGGCGACCTGACCGTTTGAATCCGTGCGCCCGCGCCACGCGATCGACGAGCACCTTGTCGAGGATCGGAGCCTCCTGCTCGAGTACCCGCCGAATGATCAGCTCCAAAATAGGTTCATACGAAGGGGCGCTGAAGTTTTCTGGCAGCAACGACGGTGATAAGTCGGCAAGATCCGCTACCTGGTAGACGCGCTTCACGGGCGCTCCAACGGCCCGGGCTGGTGGCCGTGCGACCAAACGCCTCCGCTCTGATTCTTCTCCCTCCGGCACCCCTAGCTGGTCGAAGTCTTCGGTCATACCGATCGGTAATGAGTCCGAGTCCGACGTGAAGTTGCCGTTGGCTTCTGCCCCGACCGTCTCAGTGGTGGATATAACTTTGCTCCGGCGAACGCGCGCCTGCTCCTCCGCCTCCCGCGATTGCTCCAAGGCTGCGGTAATAGCTCCGTGCAACCGTTCCAGGGCGCCCTCGCGATCGACCCACCATTCGGTCGACCAGACCCGGATGAGGTTCCAACCCAGACCACGCAGAATTTCGGCGCGAACCTTGTCTCGATCCCGCGCGGTGGCAGCGCTGTGATAAGTAGCGCCATCACATTCGACGCCGACCAGGTAGTCACCGGGACGGTCGGGATGCACCACACCAAGATCGATGCGGAAGCGGGACACACCGATCTGGGGGTGAGTCTCCCAGCCTTTGGCCCGCAGGCCATCGGCAACAAACTGCTCGAACGGCGACTCGTAGCTACCGAGCGAGCCACGCGCACCCGCCGCGATGGCCTTGGGTCCCTGATCAGCAAATTCGATGAACCGACGTAAGTCGTGAACGGCCCGGGCAGAGGTGCGATTGATATCGATCATCGAGGGCTCGAAGGAGGTGAAAACCATCATCTCCCGGCGCGCGCGTGTGACCGCGACATTTAGCCGCCTCCACCCGCCCTCTCGATTGAGCGGTCCGAGATTCATCGACATTGTTTTTGAACCGGGTTCAGTGGGACCAAACCCGATCCCTAGAATGATCAAGTCGCGCTCGTCTCCCTGCATGGTCTCCAGATTCTTGACCACGACAGGTTCGGCCAAGCTGTCCGCGAAAAATGGCTCGATCTCCCGGTGGTCGCGTCTGGCCTGGTCAAGCAGGTCGTCCACGAGCTGCTGCTGCTCGGCATTGAGCGTGATCACTCCGATCGACTGTCCAGATGACACGAAATCCGGATCGGTCAATCGCTTGATCACTTCGGCGACGATGGCTTTCGCCTCAACCTGGTTCCGGCTTCCTCCCTTCCCGGGCGCATAGAGGCCGTCCACCTTGCGCCACGAGACTGCACTTGGACGCGTGTCGGCGGCAGGAAAAGTGATCAGGCTCCCGTCGTAATACTGGTAGTTGGAAAAAGTGATCAGGCTTTCGTGACGGCTTCTGTAATGCCAAGTCAGGCTGTGCTGCGGCACGCCTGCACCAATGCACTCGTCGAGAATACTTTCGAGATCCTCATCGGTGTCGTCATCTCCGGCACCAGTGCCTCGGTTGAAGAAGCTGGTGGGAGGCATCTGGCGAGGATCCCCCGCAATGACCACCTGTTTGCCGCGGGCGATAGAGCCAATGGCGTCCCAAGGTGCGATCTGGGAAGCCTCGTCAAAGATCACCAAGTCGAACAATTCGTGGTCGGCCGGCAAATACTGCGCGATGGAAAGCGGGCTCATGAGCATGCATGGCGCCAACCTGGTGAAGTCATGGCCCATCTCCTGGGCCAATTGGCGCACCGG
>DASUXH010000219.1:0-6073 GCA_036378015.1 Nitrospira sp.
TGGAGAAGATGACCGGCAGCGAGTGGCGCAACACCTGGAATCGTGCCGGGACTGCAGCCGTGAATTGGAGGATTTCACTCACATCCGCCAAGTGCTGACGGAATCGTCCCTTCAGGAAGCCGAGCCCTCTGTTCGTGTGTATAGGTCGGTGATGGCCCGCGTGTCCGCCGACGGCATCCGTCGGGATCCGGCGCATGCCCAAACGGGATGGGCCGCGGGCTTGGACCGCTGGTTCCGCTCCCTGCTCACGCCTCAGTGGGTACCGACGTTGGCCGCTATCATGCTGGCCGCCCAGATGGGCCTTTTGATCTGGGTCACGCTGCCCCCTGAAGAACAGAGCCAGATCTCCTCACGCTCGGTTGACATACCGAAGCAGGTGGCAAGGATAGCTGTGACGTTCCAACCTTCTGCCACCGAAGCCGGCATCCGCTCGTTGCTTGAACGCGTACATGCTCGGGTCGTGGACGGCCCCACGGCAGAGGGCATGTTTACGATCAGTGTGGCAACCGGCGATCCGGCCGCGGCGCTTGCTCAATTGCGCGAGCAACGAGATGTCATCCGCTCGGCCGATCCAGTCCAACCGTGAACCGATGGACCGCCAACGGCGACCTACGGTTATCCGCTGCGTGATCAACAAGAGGTGTGGTCCATGAGTGTTCATCCCCGGTCTTGTTTCATGCTCGCGGCATCGCTCCTCGCCTGCGCACTTTCGTCGATGTTCGTCCCTTACGTTGGAGAACCTCAGGACAGCCCCGCTGTCAAACGGGCCCTCCTGTTCGGTATCAACAAGTATAAGAGCGTCCCGAAGTTGCAGGGATCACTCAACGATATCGAAACGATGCGGCAGATTCTGATTACGCGATGGGGCTTTTCCGAAAAATACATCACGATGGTTACAGACGAAGCCGCCACGAGAGCGGGCATCCTGGCCGCGTTCGAGCAGTTGGTGAAGGAAACCGGTCCCAACGATACCGTCTATGTCCACTATTCGGGACACGGTTCGCAGGTGGAAGATCTCAACGGCGATGAACCGGAAGACCATCTCGATGAAACGCTCGTCCCTCAAGACGGTCGTTCGGGCGATGTCCGCGACATCACCGACGATGAATTGGATGCCATCTTCGCTCGGATGCGCGCCAAGACGGCGATGATCGTCCTGGACTCATGTCACTCAGGCACCGCAACACGTTCGCTCGATATTCGGACGCGTTCAATCCCGCGGGACACGCGCATCGACATCTATCGGAAGGCCGAAGACGCCAAGGCAAAGACGCGGGCGATTGTGCCGGTCGTGACGTCCCGATACGTGGTCATGACCGGCGCGGCCTCCCATCAAGAAGCGCTCGACGGTCCGGTCGACGGTCGCTATCACGGGTTTTTTTCATACTCGCTCTCGAAGAGTTTGAGCCAGGCTCCCGCCGGCGCCTCTCCGCGTGAGGTGTTCTCCGGTGTGGAACGGGAACTGAAGCGCATTCAGGCGCACTTCGGCCGCAGTTCCATGCCAGAGCCGCAGTTGGAAGCGCCCCCCAATTTGCTTGAAGCCGCTCTGCTTGGACCGTCTGCCACCGGTAGCCAATCGAGCAGCCAGCTGCCCGCCCGGCTTCCGTGGTTGGAGGTGCAAGGCGGTTCCGGCGGCCTGATCACATTGGTCAATGGTACGCTCTTGGGCGCCGCTCCCGGATCCACCTGGTCCGTGTATCCGCCGGGAGAAACACGCTTTCCACCTGGGGAAGCTCTCGCGGTTGCCAGTGTCTCCCAACTCAATGGGAAAGACGCCGTGGCCAAGCTTCAGTCGTCGGCAGGCAAAATTCCCCTCGGGGCACGGGCCATTGCATTGCTGCCTGCTCCGACCGGTCAACGGATTCCGATTCGCATTCTTGACGTGCCGTCTGACCGCCGGGGCGCGATCGAAGAGACTCTGCAGAGGAACATCAAGGATGTCGATTTGGTTGGAGCCGACCAACCGGCGCGGTTCGCCGTCGATATAGAAGGAGACACACTGCGCCTCCTCGCGGCCGACGGGCTCGAAGTCGTTGGAACATTTGGCATGAATGAATCCTGGGGAGCCGGCATCGCCACGGTTGTCTCGCGGTCTTCGAACGCCTCAGAACTCCTGGCGTTGGACAACCCGGCCTCTCAACTCAAGGTGGACGTGCGCGTGGCTTCCGCCAGCAAGACCAAAGGCAGCGTGAGCACACGCGGAATCAAGGTGGTGGGTGATACGCAGGCGGTGAAATATCGTATCCGTAAGCAGGGAAAGCCGCGAACTGAACAGAACAGTCTGCAGCTCGAAGTAAAGGTCAGCGCCGATTCCTTTGTCACCATCGTTGATGTCGATTCCGAAGGCGGAGTCAATCTCCTCTTTCCCAACGGTTATCAAAATCGCCAGTACCACGGCGACGGTTTTCTAAGAGCGGGCGAAGCCGTGCTCATTCCTGATTCGCTCAAACAAGGGAACCAGGCCGGGTTTTATTGGGATTACAGTCCACCAAAAGGCACCGATACGATCCGTGTCTTCAGCAGCACGGACCTTCAGACGGCGAAGATGATCCGCGACCGCATCACCTCGCTGCAGGGCGCGTCTGAAAACACGTCCGTGGCCGTCAAGACCCGCGCGATTGCCGACGGCATGCAGGCGCTGAGGCAACAACTGACTTCGGTGGCGGCGCGCGGAATTCTGACGGTGGCCGACACCAGTGCACATGTCCCGGGTGAAAGCGCTCAGGTCCAGCCTCAGGCCGGGCAGTCCCCCCTTCCCGCGATCGACAATTCGCTTTCGCCGGTCCCGGATGCCGTACCTGCCACATCCATTGCTGCAGTACCGGAAAGCGCGGCTGCACCAGGTGCTCCGCCGGCCGATTGGACCGCCACGTCAGTCACGATCACCATTTCGGAGTAGAGTTGAGCGGCCTTTCCCTCTTTTTTCACGCTCCCGCAAATTGGTTGCGTATGGCGGAGTGATGCTGGATTTGGTGGTGGACCCAAAAGATCGGTCCATCGAGAGGAATTTCAAGGCTGCTTGAGCTTCGGCCTGTCTGCACAACGAAAATATACCTCTGCGTTGTTTTGGGAAGTCTTGAAATTGGTCACAAAGGCCTCTTTGCCGCTATTTGCGCAGATCTCAGTGGCTTGAGATAAGGCAATCCGTTTGGCTTCAACAGACCCTCCACGAACTGGCGGTGCGTTTGTCGAGATCCTATAGGTGTCTGGGCCGAGCTTTAAGACGTCGCTCGAGGGAGCTTTGCAACCTGAGAGGTCCAGCGCTGACACGACTCCAACGCTGACTGCAACAACCTGTAGTAAACGATATGGCTTCGTCATGATGCGATTTGCTAGTGCGCTTTCTCTTTCGCTCCCTGCTTACAAATCTCTTCAATGTCCCGAAGTCGGGCGGATGAATCGGAATCACTGGATGGTTTGTCCGGCGCCCCAAAGAAGATGACTAACGCCGATAAGGCGCCGGTACGCGCAAGCGAGGTTTGGTCGGGGCGAGAGGATTTGAACCTCCGACATCCTGCTCCCAAAGCAGGCGCGCTACCGGGCTGCGCTACGCCCCGATCCTCTGGATGTTGAAAAACGCCGCCAGCATTGTTCTCGCCTCACTCAGAGGCTCAACGTACCAACAACGTACGCCTCGCCTCTTCATTCCGCTGCGGCCTCGCCGGCGACCTTTTTGAACATCCAGTATTATGCCCGTTCCGTTCGTATTCTATTCTGCAACAAGTCGCGGACTTGTGCAAAGGCTTTCGCCCGATGGCTGATGCGATTTTTTTCCCCGCTTGAAAGCTCGGCCAACGTTTTGCCCAGTTCAGGCACGTAGAACACGGGGTCATAACCAAAGCCCCGGGCTCCGGCCGGCCTTTCTGAAATCAGCCCTTCAAGCCGCCCAATCATCACTTCCACCGTCTGGGAAGGCAAGGCCACCGCGGCAACCGTCACAAACCTGGCGGTCCGGCGGTCGAGCGGCACTCCAGCCATCTCGCTGAGCAATTTTCTGCAATTGTCTTCATAGGTGGCCTGCGGACCGGCATACCGTGCAGCATAGACTCCGGGCCGTCCATCCAAGGCATCCACTTCCAATCCGGTATCGTCGGCCACGGCCAACAGGCCTGTTGCATCCGACACGGCGCGAGCCTTCTTGATCGCGTTGGCCTCGCACGTATCGCCGTCTTCGACGACGTCCGGCACGTCGGGAAATTCATCCATCGTGCGGATGCGAACCGGTAAATCGGTCAGGAGCGACGCAAGTTCCTCCCCTTTGTGCCGATTACGAGTGGCGAGAACAAGGTCCCGATGCATTGGGGCTGTTCGAGAGAGTCAGTCCAACGCGCCGATGAGGTCACGCTGCATTGCGGTGAGTGTTTGAATGGCACCCCATCCTTGTGCAAGAAATCCATCCATATCTTGCTTGGCGAAGGGGGTTTTTTCTGCTGTTCCCTGCACCTCCACAAACTGCCCCTTCCCGGTCATGACCAGATTCAAATCGACCTCAGCCGTCGAGTCTTCGTGGTACGCCAAATCCACGAGGATTTCCCCGCCAACCTTGCCGACACTGATGGCCGCGAGATAGTCGATCAATGGGCGTTTCTTGATGAGGCCGCGGGTTTTCAACATCGCCAGGGCGTCGGCAAGGGCGATAAACGATCCCGTAATCGAAGCAGTCCGGGTCCCGCCGTCCGCCTGAATGACGTCGCAATCGATCCAAATCGACCGTTCTCCCAATTGCGAGAGGTCCGTGACCGCGCGCAGCGCCCGCCCGACGAGCCGTTGAATTTCGAGCGTCCGTCCCCCCTGTTTCCCCTTGACCGCCTCACGCGGCGAGCGGTCGTGCGTCGCTCGCGGCAACATGGCATATTCCGCGGTGACCCACCCTGTTCCCTTCCCTTTGAGAAAGGGAGGCACTTTTTCTTCCACGGACGCAGTGCAGATCACTTTGGTATCGCCCATTTCAATCAGGACAGATCCCTCTGCGTGCTTGATGAAGTTTCGCGTCACTTTGACGGGACGAAGTTGATCCTTCCGCCGGCCGTCCGCCCGCAGCAGCCCCGCTCCTGCATTCATGAAATCTCTCCCGAAGAAATTGAGGCATTATAGTGAAGCGATTATCAAAGCGCAATGAAACGAGCCGACATGACGGTCCCTACGCCCAGCCGATTGTGTCCGCGACGGCGTTGTACATTCTCGTGGCTCTCGGCCAAATTCTGTACAGCGCCGCTGGGAAACTCCCGTGCGATGGCGGACCTCCTGTCAACGTTCTTGGTCGGATACTTCGGACCCCGAACTCATGCAGGCATATGGATAATATTGGGTGACATGCAACAGGCTATTGCGCACTTTTCAGAGTGATCCAACTCGCCAAAAAATCATAAATTAGTGGCACAAAAGCTGCACCGCGTTTTAGAGTCTTGCGAGGCAATCCCAATCCGAGAACGTGCATTGACTTCCTTGAATCAAGAGTCCTTACCCATGACGTTGCTCCTCGATCGTCCCAGCCAGCAAGCGCTTCTCGACCTCAAACGGGTATTGATCGTCGATGATGAAGAGCCAATCCGTCGTTTGCTCGGCTACATGCTCCAAACTCACGGCTATGAAACCATACTCGCCGCCGATGCGAGAGAAGCCCGGTCACGGCTGGATGAAGCGCCTTTTGCACTCATGCTCTGCGACGTCAACATGCCCGGGGAATCAGGCATGGACTTGGTCCGCCACACCTTCCGGCAGCATCAGCATACCGCCGCCATTATGGTCACAGGCCTCGACAGTCCCCTGCTGGCCAATGCTGCGCTCGACATGGGCGCTTTCGGATATATCATCAAGCCGTTCGAAGCCAATGAAGTGTTGATCAACGTTGCGAACGCGCTGCGTCGCCGGCGTCTCGAAATCGAGAGCCGCCTGCATCGCGACAGTCTCGAGGATGTCGTCCGATCGAGAACGATGGCCTTGCAGCAGGCGTTGGAATGGCTGGAGCGGAGCGAGAAGGAGCTGCGACTCTCAAGAGAGGAAACCATCCAACGGCTCGCGATCGCGGCGGAATATCGGGACGGAGCGACAGCACAGCACATCCAGCGGATGA
>DASUXH010000220.1:0-2423 GCA_036378015.1 Nitrospira sp.
GTTTCACGTCCTGGGCACGAGACTTCGGACAGACGAGTGTGGCGTCCGGCGTATCGACAACGACCATGTCGGTCAACCCGATCGTCGCCACGACCCGCCGATCCCCATAGACCACGGACCGTTGACTGCCGATATCGACCACCCGGCCTTCGACCACGTTGCCGGCCTTGTCCTTCGAGGCGACCTCGTCCAGACTCCCCCAACTCCCGACGTCGGACCACTTAAACGCCACTGGAACCATGGCCGCCTTGTCGGACTTTTCCATGACGCCGTTGTCTATTGAGATGGACGGCAACCGGCGATATTCTTCGTCGATGGCGCTCCGCGGGGCCTTCTGCCCCATCAATCGGCCGACGTGATCAAGCCCGCGCGCGAGCGACGGCTGATGGCGGCGGATCTCGTCCAGTATCGTCGCAGCTCGCCAGACAAACATCCCGCTGTTCCAGTAATAATCGCCCGCCTTGAGATATTGCGCCGCTTTGACGGCATCAGGCTTTTCGACGAAGCGGCCAACACGATAGCCTTTGAGCGATCCTCGTTTGCCCAGCACCCGCTTGCCATCCGGCTTGATATAACCGTAGCCGGTCTCAGGCCTGATTGGCGTGATCCCGAACGTCACCAGGAGTCCCTGCTGCGCCAGCTCGGCGGCCAAGGCCACCGCGGCATCAAACGCCTTTTGCCCTTTGACGATATGGTCCGCCGGCACGACCAACATGATCGCGTCCGAATCCCGTCGAACCAGTTCTAGGGCCACCAGTCCTATGGCCGGCGCCGTATTCCTGCCTTCGGGCTCAAGCACAAAATTGTCTTTCAAGGCATCCTTCCATCCACTCAGCTGCACGCGGATGGATTCGGCGTGGGCAGGGTTCGTCGAAATCATGACGCGCTCCGGAGGCGCGCCGGTCAAGACCCGCCGCATGGTCTGTTGAATCAGCGTTTCATCGCCGATGATCTTCAACAACTGCTTCGGGAACAGCTGGCGACTCAGAGGCCAGAATCTCGTCCCGCTGCCGCCGGCCATGATGACCGGATATACGCTTGGCTTGTTCATTAACCTTTGCCCTTGATGGCGTCGACCGATTTGTGCTGGGCTTCGAGAATCATTTCGATGATCTCGCGCACGGCCCCCTCACCGCCCTTCTTCACGCAGACATAGTCGACAGCCGCGACCGCTTGCGGCATGCCGTCCGCAGGCGTGGCGGAGAATCCGACCGCCTTCAAGGTGGCGACATCGTTCACATCGTCACCAATGTACGCCACTTGGTTTAGGGACAGCCCGTGACGTGCCGTCATTTCTCTGACCAGTGCCAGCTTGTCCATGACGCCCTGATGCACTTCCGGGATCATGAGCTTCTCGCCTCTCCATGCGACCAGCTTCGTTCTCTCCTGCGTCACAATGGCGGTGATGATGCCTGCGCGCTGCAGAAGCTTGATGCCCATGCCGTCGCGAGTGTTGAATTTTTTCATCTCTTCCCCTGACTCCGAATAGTACATGCCGGCATCCGTCAACACACCGTCCACATCGGTGGCGAAAAGACGAATGCGTTTCAGGGTCGATGCCGGGGGGTTCCGCGAGCGCTTTCCTACTGCCATGGGATGTTGATCCTCCTCCTTGCGGGCCTGCTCTAGGGCCATCTTACTGGCTCAGATGCCCAGTTCAAACAAAAAATTGAGAGAACCGGTCGATCAGGCGGGCGAGAGTGGTTGGGAAACGCGCTTCATGAACCTCGACAGCGCATCCTGCCAATCGGGGAGTGCGCCATAATGACTCGCAAAGCGGTCACTCGACAGCACGGAGTAGGTCGGCCGTTTTGCTGGTCTCCCAGCTTGAGCCGTCGTGATCGGCCTGACAACCGCCTTTCCTTCCGTCCGGCTGACGATGGCTTGGGCAAATTCATACCAGGAACAGTCGCCGGTGTTCGTGACATGGCAGATGCCATGAAGATTGCTTACGGCCAGTTGGTGGAGCGCTCGAGCCAGATCGTCGGCATAAGTCGGGCAGCCTCGCTGGTCGGCGACAACTTCCAGCACAGGACGCTCGTCCGCCAACTGGATGATCGTCTTGACGAAATTCTTGCCCTCATGACCGAACAACCAGGCGGTCCGTACCACGAGACCATTGGGACAGAGGGTCAAGACGGCCTGCTCGCCTAAATATTTTGATTGGCCATATTGGTTGACCGGGTGCGGACGATCCTGCTCATGATAGGGGCTCGCCTTCGTTCCATCGAAGACATAGTCGGTGGACACATAGATGAGACGAGCGTTCAGGGTCTTCGCCGCTTGCGCCACCCTTTGCGTTCCCTGTGCATTGACGGCATGAGCCTGCTGGGGGTCGCGCTCAGCCTGATCCACATTCGTATAGGCCCCTGCATGGAGGATGATGTTTGGCTTCGCCCGGACAATGTCGTCTTCGCACGCGG
>DASUXH010000221.1:0-5343 GCA_036378015.1 Nitrospira sp.
TCCAAGACCAGAATCCGATCGGCCCCTTGAATTGTCGTCAATCGATGGGCGACGACGAAGGTGGTGCGGCCTTTCATAAGCCGCTCGAGCGCCTCCTGAACGAGTCGCTCCGATTCGGTATCCAACGACGAGGTGGCCTCATCCAGCAAAAGAATACGCGGGCCTTTGAGGACCGCGCGCGCGATCGCAATCCGTTGTCTTTGTCCGCCCGACAGATTGACGCCCTTTTCACCGACGACTGTCTGATATCGCTCGGGAAACCCCATGATGAATTCATCGGCATGGGCAGCGCGGCTTGCCTCCTTCACAGCGTCTTCCGTCGCCTCTCGATTGCCGTAGCGGATGTTGTCCAAAATCGTCCCCCCGAAGAGAATAGTCTCTTGAGGCACGAGGGCGATCTGACTATACCAACTCTCCAGCGTCACCTGTCGCAGATCGGTGCCATCGACGGTGATGCGGCCTTCGGTCGGATCGTAAAAGCGATGAAGCAGGTTCATGACAGTGGTTTTCCCTGCGCCGGTCGGTCCGACGATTGCCACAAGTTCGCCCGGCTCGGCGTCGAAAGACACGTCTGTCAGCACAGGTTGGCGGGCGTCATAAGCAAAGCTTACGTGTTCGAACGCCAAACGGCCGGAAACTGGCGCCAAGGCAACGGCGTTCGGTGCGTCACGGATCTCCGCTTGAGTATCCAGGATTTCAAAGATACGGGCGGTCGCGCCTTGTGCCTCTCGAATCTGGGCGAACACTCGGGCGGCTGAACTAAACGGTCCGATGAGGATACCGGCGAAGAGCACAAAGGCGAACAACTCGCCCGGCGACACGGCGCCGTCAATGACCTGACGTCCTCCGTACCACAAGACGGCGGCCGCGGCGGAAAAGGTGAGCAGACTGATGACCGGAATGAACACAGCCATAATGCCGGCCCGTCGCATGGTCAACGACAGCGCCTGCTCGATCTGTGACGAAAACCGTGTTTCTTCCCGCTTGGTTTGGACGAACGATTTGACCACGCGAATGCCGGCAATGACTTCCTCGATTAGCGTGCTCAACGCGGCAGTCTGATCCTGGATCGAGGTCGACAGCGACTTGAGCCGACGGCCGAAAAATTTCGCCACGAATACAAGCAGAGGCAACAGGATCAGGATCAGGACGCAGAGGCGCCAATTCATCGCCAGGAGAAAGGCGATGCCTCCGACGAAGGTGACGAGCTGCTTGGCGGTATCGATCGGCGTTTCGGTGACGACCGATTGAATGACCGTGACATCGTTCATGAGACGAGACAGCAGTTCGCCGGTCCGGCGGCGCGCGAAAAAGCCCACCGAGAGCGTTTGGAGATGCGCGAACAGATGCCGGCGGAAGTCGGCCACGATGTGTTGGGAAATTGAAGCGGTGAGGTAGCTGTGGCCCATCGCACAGAGCCCTTGAAGGATGACCAAGCCGAGAAAAAGAAGGATGAATTGGTTCATCCGGCCGGAATCGTGCTGAAAGGTAATGACATCCCAGAGCACGCCGGCAAGTCGCAGCAATGCAAGATTGATGGCGGCGACCATCATGACCAGCAGGCCGGCCGACAGCATGCGGGGGAGATAGGGCTTCAGGAAGGGACGGAAGCGTGCAAATATCGACATGGCAAAGAGCCGATGTTAGAGGACGCCGGCGCGAAAAACCAGTAGGCAATGCCGATCACGGATGCGGACGAGGACGAGTGGTGGGGGAGAGGCGTCGAGACGAAAACGTTAGATCTGCGCGATGGATTCGATCAGATTCTTGTTCACGGCCACGAAATCCGAGCGGTCTTTATCATTGACGACGACGTCGGTGAGACTGATGAACAGCCGCTGTTCTTCGTTGATTGCGTCCGACACCCGGTTCCGCATGGGCGGAATCAGAAAATCGCCCACATACACGCAGTTAACCGTGCGGACGCGAATGCGAACCTTCTTGCCTTCAGGCACAGGTTCCTCCTTCCGGAGCCGATGTGTCGATTAGCTTTTGCGGCGTAGGAATTTCTGACGCCGGCGCAACTTCTTGTACTTGTGCTTGCGCATTTTCTTGCGGCGTTTTTTGAGCACGCTGGCCATACGGTGTCTCCCTTACGAGCGCGAGTCTAGAAGTTTTCCGCCGAAATTGCAAGATAACGGCGCCGTCACGCCGATGTTTGTGCGCGACACGTCGCGCGCTTGACCTGTCTGACGAGCCGTTCCTATACTGCGCGCATCATGCAGCTGCCGAGACGCTTCAGCACGATGTTCACGATGATCGGGTGGCTGTGCTTTGCCGCTGTGGGATGCGGCGGCAAGACGATCCAGTATCCGGAAGACCATGAGCGGTACCTGCTCATCGACAAGGCTGTGGAATCGCTGCGTCAGGCCTACGTGAAGAAAGATGCCTCAGGGATGACCGCCCTCATGGTGCCGTTGGACGCCACGGACCGGCTGCAACAGGAAGCCGAAAGCGATTTCGAAACGTTTCACGACATCGTCATGGATTTTCGCGTCGAGCGGATCATGATCGACAATGACGACATTGACGTGTACGTGCACTGGTCCGGGTTGTGGAAGAAAGATCCTGAGGATATTGGCATGCGTCATCGCGGCCATTCACGCCTGCAGTGGGTCGGCACGAAGTCCATATTGTTGACCGGCATGCAGGGCGACGTGCCCTTCGGCGCGAAAGGCCGTCAGACCCTGACGTCTCAGCCTGTTCAGCCGGCTAAGAAGTAACCGTCATGAAAGCCACGCCTATCCCATCTCCGCCGGCAGCCGACTTTCTGGTCATCGGCAGCGGCGTTGCCGGTCTGCGCGCAGCGATCGAACTCAGCCGCAGCGGTCGAGTCTTGGTCCTCACCAAGGGACATCCGCTTCAAAGCAGCTCGATTCACGCACAGGGTGGGGTCGCCGTCGCCTTGAGTGAAGAGGACGATGTGGCCATCCATTTGACCGACACGCTGAAAGCCGGCCACGGTTTGTGCCGCAAAGAGGCGGTGCGTGTGCTCGTCGAAGAAGGACCTGCAAGGATTCAGGAGCTCATTCGCTGGGGGGCCAGATTCGACAAAACCGGCGGCAAATTCGCCTTCGCCCGCGAAGCGGCACACAGCCGCAGCCGTATCTTGAGGGCCCGCGGGGACGCAACCGGTAACGAGATGGTGCGGGTGTTGATCGGTGAAGCGATGAGGCAACGGTGCATTCAGCGCCTTGACTATCATTTCACCGTGGACTTGATCGTCGAAGAGGGCCGTTGCGCGGGGGCGCTCGTCCTCGACGAGCACTCCGGCCGTCGGTTCCTGCTGCCGGCCCGGGCTGTCGTGTTGACAACCGGCGGAGCGGGACAGATCTACGCCAGGACAACCAATCCCGGAAACGCCACCGGCGACGGCGTGGCAATGGCGCTTCGGGCCGGCGCCGTGTTGCAGGACATGGAATTCGTCCAGTTTCACCCAACCGCACTCTACTTGCCTTCGAGCCCGCCCTTCTTGCTCTCCGAGGCGATGCGCGGAGAGGGAGCCCAGCTGCGCAACAGCAAAGGCGAAGTGTTCATGCCCCGGTACCATCCGATGGGGGCGCTGGCTCCGCGGGACATCGTCTCGCGGGCCATTTGGGCCGAGATGGCGGCGACCAAAGCTCGGCATGTCTATCTGGATGTTACGCATCTTGGCGCGGAATTCGTCAAGCGGCGGTTTCCGACCATCTATGCGACCTGTCTCCGCTATGATATCGATATCACCGAAGAGTGGATTCCTGTGTCCCCGAGTGCGCATTACATGATGGGCGGTGTCTGGACTGATTTGAACGGCGCCACTACGGTTCCCGGGCTGTTTGCAGCGGGTGAAGTGGCATGCAGCGGAGTGCACGGCGCTAATCGCTTGGCGAGTAATTCCCTGCTGGAAGGGCTGGTCTTCGGCGCCCGTGCCGCCACGGCGGCGATCGCCTATGCCGGTCGTCACGAAATTCCGTCCCTGGCCACTCACGAAGCGGCCTTGAAGCACGAACAGTACGGCTCATTGGACGACGCGGAAAAATTGAGAAGCTCCCTGCGCCGGACGATGTGGGGACAGGTCGGCGTCATCCGTTCGGGCGAGTCGCTGATTCGTGCCTGTGCGCAGCTTTCACGCTGGTCGCAGCTTGTCGCGCAACCCTTCGCTCATCGCGGCGCGTTGGAAGTGAAGAACATGGTGCAGGTCGCACAGTGTGTGGCGGAAGCGGCGCTCTGGCGCGAAAACAGCATCGGTGCGCACTATCGTTCCGACTTTCCCCAAGCCAAACGGCCGGGATGGCAGCAACACAGCCGATTATCGATGGGCGATGGAATCAGCGGAACGGCGCCGCGGAAATCTCGCGGGCTTCTGCTGGCGCTGAAGGGTCGAGCCGGGTGACAGGCCGCTCGGTGATGACTCCGTCGCGGACAAGGAAGGTCCGGTAATAGCGCAGGACCTTGCGGACGTATTGCCTGGTTTCATCAATCGGCGGCAATGACTGATAGCGATCGACGATGTTTTCGCCGGCGTTATACGCTGCCAGAGCGAGCGGCAGGTTACCATGGAACCGATCGAGCAATTGGCGCAGATACTTCGTCCCCCCTCCCACGTTTTCGTCCGGATCGAACATATCCCGTACATCCAGCCGCACGGCGGTTTGAGGCATCAGCTGCATGAGCCCGATAGCGCCTGCACGGGACACGGCGCGGGGATCGAAGTTCGATTCGGCCTTGATGACGGCGCGAATCAACGCCGGATGCAATTGCTGTTGGGATGAATGCCGCTTGATCAGCGGTTCCAACTCATGTTCCGACAGGGCGGAGTGAAAGCGCGCCGATTCTACCTCGATTTTCCGGTAGCGGCCGTCTGAAGGGACGTTCGTGAGCGAGATGGTCCCATTCGGGCTTATATATTGGTAAATTTCCGCTTGCAGCCCCACCGGCGTCAGCAACCAGGCCATGACCACGCCCTGTGCGATGACTATGTGATAGGGCATCATTCGCGATTTTCCGGTCATAGGCATGGTCCCAACGATAGCAGCCTGTCCCACCCTGTCAAGAAAATGCAGATCCCATGCCGGATATCAGCACGAAAATCATGAAGAAGAACAAGAAGATCGAAGGCGGACTCATTTCACGATTCGAGAAATTTCCGGCGCTGAGCGACAAAAATTTGATGAAGCCTGCCGGTTGACGGTCCGGGGGTCCCATTGCCGATCGGGCGGCCGTTCAGCTGCGTCGCGGGCATCACCTCCATCGTCGTATTGCTGAGAAAGCATTCCTCTGCGGCCATCAACGTTTCGGCGGTGAACCGGCCTTCGTCGACCGACAGCCCGGCTTCCAGCGCGACGCTCAAAATGATGCCGCGGG
>DASUXH010000222.1:0-4083 GCA_036378015.1 Nitrospira sp.
AGACATACCGAGGGGAGGCGCCGACGACCGTCGAGGCGCCGTTTGAAGACGTGACCCGCGGTGTATTGAACGCGATTGCGGAAATCGAAGAGCTCTCCAAGCGTAAGATCCTCGACGGCGACCAGATCATCACGCCTTGCCGGGACGCCCGGACCGGCGTCGACATCTATATCTCGACGAGCAGCGCCGGAGGCGGGTTGCAGATGATGGTGACCGGTGTCGTGCAGAACATGACGGGCGAAAGCGCGCAGCGCGCGGCATTGGGCGCCGGCGCGATCGTCATCGACGTGCTGGCTTCGAACGACGGCCGGCTGCCCCACGAGAAAATCGAGCGCATCCGGTCGATGCGTCCGGACATGATCCTCATGTCCGGCGGGACCGACGGCGGCGCCGTCACGCACGTAGTCGAGATGGCGGAGTACATTGCCGCCGCGGAGCCTCGTCCCCGGTTCGGCGTGACCTACAAATTGCCCCTGATTTATGCAGGCAACAAGGATGCGCAATCTCAAGTCAAAAAAATCCTCGGCGACAAGACCGCCCTTGAAGTCACGGACAATATCCGGCCCGTGCTGGAAAGGGAGCAACTGGCTCCAGCCAGGAACAAGATCCACGATCTCTTTCTCGAGCACGTGATGCAGCAGGCGCCTGGCTACAAGAAACTGATCGACATGGCGGGAGCCCCAATCATGCCGACGCCGGCGGCCGTCGGCCTGATCATGGAAACCATCGCGAAGCGCGAGCATCTCAACCTGATCGGCGTCGACATCGGCGGCGCGACGACGGACGTCTTCTCGGTGTTTGACGGGATGTTCAACCGGACCGTCAGTGCCAATCTCGGCATGTCGTACAGCATTTCGAATGTGCTGGCCGAGGCCGGCCTGGCCAACATCATGCGGTGGGTACCCTTTACGATCGACGAACAGACGCTTCGCAACCGCATCAAGAACAAGATGGTCCGGCCCACGACGATTCCCCAGACGCTCGACGAGCTGCAGATCGAGCACGCCATCGCCCGCGAAGCCCTGCGACTGGCCTTGATCCATCACAAATCGCTGGCCACCGCCCTGAAGGGCGTCCAGCAGGAACGCACGATTTCAGACGTCTTCGAGCAGCGGACCTCCGGCCGGACGTTGATCGACATGAGCAAATTGGATTTGATCGTCGGCAGCGGCGGCATTCTTTCGCATGCACCGCGCCGCATTCAGTCCATGCTGATGATGGTCGATGCCTATGAGCCGTTGGGCGTGACGATGCTGTCCGTCGACAGCATTTTCATGATGCCCCACCTCGGCGTCCTTTCGACGATCAATGAGAAAGCCGCAACCGATGTTTTCGTGCGCGACTGCATGATTTATCTGGGTACCTGTGTCGCGCCGATCGGTCAAGGCAAAGACGGCGAAATCTGCGCCGAATATCAGCTGACGTTCGCGGACGGCCGAACGCTGAACGAGCGGCTGCTCTTCGGCGACTTGAAACATTATCCGCTCGAGCTTGGGGGGAAGGCCGCGATCACGATGCATCCGGGCAAGGCTGTCGATGCGGGAGCCGGGCCAGGAGCATCGATCACACGAGAGGTGCAGGGGGGAGTCGTCGGCTTGTTATTGGATGGACGGGGCCGTCCGCTTCAATTGCCGACCGAGCCGTCGATGCGGGTTGCCGCGTTGAAAAAATGGTTCGACGCAGTGGATTTATATCCGAAAGGATAGACAGGAACTGGTTCTGCGCGACTGAGAACGAAGCCTGGTGAAGACCGCGTCCCGGGTAATCGATTGCAACGCAATCGGTGGGACTGGGCGGGTAACAATCGCCATGGGGGCGGGCGGGTGATATAGAGAGCGTTTTCAGCAACTTGGTTATGGCTCATAGTTACACTCCAGGACTCACAGTCGCCGATCGTACGGTCGTGAGACGCCGGCGGCTCTTGCCGTTGGCAGGGACGGTGTTGGTGAAGGTGGGCGACCGCGTGCGGTCCGACGAGGCCGTGGCCCGCGCCGAGCTTCCCGGAAAAGTGTATCCGATCAATCTGGCGAATCAGCTCAGCATCGCCCCGGACGAGATCAAGGATTATCTCGTCAAGAAAGAGGGAGACTCCATCCAGAAGGACGAAATCCTTGCGGAAAACAAGCCGCTGATCAAGTGGTTCAAAACCGAGATCCGCTCTCCGATCGCCGGAACGATCGAATCGCTGTCGCAGGTCACCGGCCAGGTGCTGCTCAGGGAGCCGCCGCGTGTGCTCAATCTGGTGGCATACGTCGACGGCACGGTGGTGGAGACGATCCCGCGCCAAGGCGTCCTGGTGGAAACGACATGTAGTCTCGTGCAGGGCATCTTCGGCATCGGCGGGGAAGTCTGGGGCGAGTTGCACGTAGCTGTCGCCTCGCCGGACGAGCCCCTGGAACCTACTCATCTCACACCCGAGATGAAAGGAAAAATCGTCGTCGGAGGTTCATTTTTGTCTGCAGAGACGATGGCCAAGGCGAAAGCACTCG
Source organism: Nitrospira sp. (assembly GCA_036378015.1). Classification (GTDB taxonomy): domain Bacteria; phylum Nitrospirota; class Nitrospiria; order Nitrospirales; family Nitrospiraceae; genus Nitrospira_C. The sequence continues at coordinate 2,490 of DASUXH010000222.1, forward strand.
GCATTGCGGCCTTGGTTGTCGGCGGGATTCATGATAAGGATCTGCGCGCGCTGCTCGGGTATGACCTCGGCGTGGCGATCACGGGCACCGAGCAGGTCGGATTTACGCTGATTCTCACCGAGGGGTTTGGAACGATTCCGATGGCCTCCAAGACGTTTCGACTGCTCTCCGCCCACACAGGACAGAAGGCATCGATCTCCGGCGCGACACAGATCAGGGCCGGGGTGATCCGTCCCGAGATCATCATTCCACGAGCGGCGGGGACGGCCGATGGACCGGCGAAGAATCAGCGAACGGGCATCCGACTTGGGGATTCCGTGCGAATCATCCGGGATCCGCTCTTTGGGAAGATCGGAGAGGTGTCCGCATTGCCGTCCGATCTGGTGAATATTCCGACCGAGAGCGAGGTGCGCGTACTGGAAGTCGCTTTCGCAGACGGGATGCGAGCCGTGATTCCCCGGACCAACATCGAGGTGATCGAGGGCGCCTAAAGGATGTTGAAAAAGGCAATATTCTCACCCGCCCACCACTGGAGCGCCGAGACGCGCCTTTCTCCAGCCTTCGTTCTCACGTCGTTTAGCCCTTCAACGTGCGATCGGAGAGGAGCTGCTCTGGCAGCTCGGGGCGGGCGGGTGAGAAGGTCGTACGCTTCGCGCCTTCGCTCGCTGCGGCCTTGCTGGAAAGCCTTTTTGAACATCCTTATTGTAAATGGACTCCCTGCTCTCATCTCTCTGGCTGGAATCTTCTCTTACTCGTTGGCTCACGCGACGCTGGCCGCTCCGGCCGGGCTGCGAGTCATCGATACGCCGAACGATGGCGGTGAAAGTCTGACTCTCGTCTGGGCTCCGAGTCCATCGGACGGTCCTGAGGAGCAGTATGAGGTGCTCATCGGCGACCCGCGCGCCGCTGACCCTTCGTCCTTCAAGGTCGTCGCCAAGTTTCCGGCAAACACTCGGTACGTCAAGCAGGCCAAGGCCGCCTGGTGGACCAGAGCCGCCGATCCGGCATGGCATCAGTATGTGATAAGAAGCGGCAAGGGCGTCGAACTCAAAGACGGCACGGCCTATCCGGTCACGGTCGCCATGCGTAGCGGCGATGAGCGGATCGTGGCTCCTGTGCTGCAGGCCACCCCGCATCCCGATTGGTTCAATTGGAACCAGATCAACAACCTGATCCTGGCGCTTGGATTCGGGGCGCTCGTCTTCTATGCGATCAGCCATGCGAAACGGAACGAGATCTTCCTGCGACGCATTCCCGGCCTGGATGCCGTGGATGAAGCTATCGGACGGTCGACCGAATTGGGGAAGCCCATTCTATACTTGACGGGCGCCCATGACATGAGCGATCCGTCGACGATCGCAGCGGCCGTCATTCTCGGACGCGTGGCCAAGCGGACTGCGGCGTATGAGACGGAGCTGATGGTGCCTCACCGCGATCCGATTACAATGGCGGTCTGCCAGGAAATCACGAAGCAGGCCTATCTGGAGGCAGGGAAGCCGGATCTTTTCAAAGAAGATTCGAACTTTTTCATCACCGCCGACCAATTCAGCTATACGGCGGCGGTAGACGGCATCATGCTGCGTAAGAAGCCCGC
>DASUXH010000223.1:0-4201 GCA_036378015.1 Nitrospira sp.
TGGGGGATTCCTGCTCCGATCGAGGCTTGTCTCGCGGGAGCCTGGCCCAGGCCGGCGCTCAGTACGCATCCCATATAGACAGCCTCCACACGATCTGGTGACAGCCGAACCTGCTGCAATGCTTCGGCAATGGCGACACTCCCCAACTTCGTCGCAGGGACGCCGCTAAACACCCCGTTGAAGCCCCCCATCGGCGTTCGTACCGCACTGACGATGACGGCATTGGATGATCGGTTCACAGGATTTGCTCCCAATGACTTTGCTCAAGATAGTGCTTCACCTTTGCCATGAACGAATCCGCCGTCGCGCCATCGATGACGCGATGGTCGAACGAGAGGCTCAAGTACCCCATCGGCCTGATCGCAATCGCATCGTTGATCACAACGGGCCGTTTCTGGATGGCACCCACGCCAAGGATCGCAATTTGAGGCTGGTGGATAATCGGCGTGCTGAACAAGCTGCCGAAGCCGCCATGATTCGTGATCGTGAACGTGCCGCTCTGCACCTCATCGGGGCTGAGCTTCTTGGACCTCGCGCGTTCGGCCAGATCCGCTATCTCTTTTGCCAACTGTACGAGTCCCTTCCGGTCGGCATGCCGCACCACCGGCACAAGCAAGCCGTCTTCCAGTGCCGTCGCGATCCCGATATGGAGATCTTTCTTGATCACGATGCCCTGGTCTCCCCAGGTCGCATTGATGATGGGGACATCACGAATGGCACGCGCCACGGCACGGACGACAAATGGCAGATAGGTCAGGTCTCGGCCCGCACGGAATGCGGCAATGCTCGAAAAGTCCGCTTCGAAAAACGTGCTGACATGGGCGGAGGTCTGTCTGCTTTTGACCATTCGATCGGCGATGGTCTTGCGCATCTGCGTCAGCGGCAGAATGTCCTCCCCCATGGACGGCTCACCGCCTGACACCGGCGCCTGGCCGGCAGGCGCGCTGCGAGCGACAAACTCGAGCACGTCTTTCTTGGTCACGCGCCCGCCGGCTCCCGTCCCTTTGACATGTGCGAGGTCCACCCCGTGTTCCCGGGCTAATTGTCGAACGGCGGGAGAATGATGCTCCCCGCCTTCGACCGGTTCAGCGGGGCGAACCACGACACCCCCAACCCGGGTAACCGATTCCGGCGGCGCTCCATTGTCGATGCGCGCCAACAGAGTTCCGACGGCCACCGTTTCGCCCTCTTTCACCAGGATCTCGTTCAACACGCCGGTTGCAGGCGAAGGGACCTCGAGATCCACTTTTTCCGTCTCGACTTCCAACAGGGATTGGTCCCTTTCAATGGTTCCTCCGAGGGGAACCAGCCACTTCACCACGGTGCCCTCCGCGATGCTTTCGCCGAGCTGAGGCATGATGATGTCGGTTGCCATAATCACACTCCAATGAGCATGATCATATTCTTACCCGTTCAGTACGCGGCCAACGTGCGCGCTGCAGCCACGATGTCACCCGTCTTCGGCAGGAAAAATTCCTCCAGCGGAGTGCTGAAGGGAACCGGCGTGTCGGGCGCGGCGATGCGTACAATCGGGCCGTCCAAGCTGTCGAAACATTCTTCGGCCAAGAGCGCGGCGATCTCGGCGCCGATGCCACCCGTCTTGTTGTCTTCATGCAGCACAATTGCCTTGCTTGTCTTGCGCACCGATGAATAGATCGCCTCTTTATCGAGCGGGACGAGCGTGCGCAGATCCACGACTTCCAGGTCAATGCCGTCTTTGGCCAGCAGCTGCGCCGCTTCGAGTGCCAGATGCACCATGGCGCCGTAGGTGATGACCGAGATGTCGTTGCCCGGACGTTTCACGTCGGCTTTGCCGATCGGCACGATATAATCGTCCGTCGGCAGCGTAGACTTGATTCGGCGGTAGAGAAACTTGTGCTCGAAATAGATGACCGGATTCGGATCGCGGATCGCCGCCTTGAGCAAACCTTTCGCATCGTAGGGCGTCGAGGGTGCCACCAGCTTGAGTCCCGGCGAGTGAAAGAACCACCCTTCCGGACATTCCGAGTGGAATGGTCCGCCATGGACACCCCCGCCGAACGGAGCCCGGATGACCATTGGCACGGCAGCGCCCCACCGGTAATGGTTCTTCGCCGCCACCTCGGTGATTTGATCAAAAGCGCAAGAAATGAAGTCCGCGAACTGCATCTCGACGACAGGCCGCATACCCATCATGGCCGCGCCAATCGCCGCGCCGACAAAGCCCGATTCAGCCAGCGGCGTATCGAGGATCCTCCATTCGCCGTATTTGTCGAGAAATCCTTCGGTAATCCTGAAAGCGCCTCCGTACTGGCCCACGTCTTCACCCAATATGAACACACGCTCATCCCGCGTCATCTCCTCATCCAGCGCTTGCGAAATGGCTTCCAGATATGTGACCTCGCCGGTTGCTTGCGTTGTGGTCATAGTCATGCGGCGCTCCTTGATTGAACGGCTTGACAACAGCCATCGGGGCCATCCGTGGCGAACACTCCCTCCAAGACTTCCGGACCATCCGGTAAGGGACTCTTCTCGGCAAATTCCAGGCCGGCTTCGACTTCTTTCTTCGCCCGCTCGCCCACGTCAAGAAAGTAAGTGTCATCTCCATAGCCGAGTTCCGTGAGCAAACGCTCCGCGACGAGAATCGGGTCTCTCATCTTCCATTCTTCGAGCAACTCTCTGGGGACGTACTTCGCCGGGTCATGTTCGGAATGGCCGTGCATCCGCATGGTTTTAAACTCAAAGAAGGTCGGCCCCTGACCGGCGCGAGCGTTCTGAATCGCCCGCTTGGATGCCACATACACGGCCGCCACATCGTTCCCATCCACAATCTCCCCCGGCATCCCATAGGCCTTGGCCCGGTCGACGACATCCGAGATCGCCATTTGATAGCGAAGCGGCGTCGAATAGGCGTACTGATTGTTGTTGCAAAAGAACACCACGGGAAGCTTTCGCACCGCCGCAAAGTTCATGGCTTCATGGAAGTCTCCCCGGCTGGTGCCTCCGTCACCGGTTCCCGCAACGACGATGCGGGATTCTCCTCGGATCTTGAAGGCGAGAGCCACACCAGTCGCCACCGGCAAGTTATCGGCCAAGTGGCTGACAAAGCCGATGATTCCGCGTTTGAGGTCACCCATGTGCACGTTGCCATCTTTGCCCTTCGTCGGCCCTGTCCGCTTTCCCAAGTACTGCGCAAGCACTTCACCCGGCGTGATGCCTCGAATCAGGAAGGCGCCCATGTCGCGATGAAATGGAGCAATGACGTCGTCGCATTCGAGGGCGGACGCGTACCCGACCGCAATCGCTTCCATCCCGTGGCTGGTATAGCAGCCGCCGACGATTCGACCCTGACGATAGAGGGCGGTGATGCGGTCCTCCAAGGCCCTGGTGAGCCGCAGGTAGAAATACATCTGCAGCAGGTCGCCTCGTTTGATTTCGCGGGTCACGTCTGCCAGGTCCATGAGTCCCTCCTCGCAGAAAGTGGATCAGAGTTCAGGCATGTCCTTCCATGACAACAGCGGGGTGCGGGTTCGGCACAGAGGACAACTGGCCGGTTCCCACTGCGGCATCTCGAGGTCCGCGGCATAGTAAAAGGGGTATTGGGCGATCAAGTCCTTCATCAGAGGAAATTGACCGCTATCGCGCCTGGCAAAGACCATCATCCCGATCAGGCCGCCTCCATGGTCGGTAATGACTTTTCCAAGCTTGCTGACGCAATTGCCGCGCGTCGTGACGTCATTGAGCGCAAGAAATCCTTCCTGGTCTCCGACGGATCCAACTTGGATGTCCGTGCCGATCCGGCCGGTGTCGTAGCTGTAGGGAGTCACCGTCACACGCAACGGAGTCATTTCGCGAAGCCGATCTGCGATCCCTTGAGCCAGCATTTCCGCCGCCGAGGCCGTGGCCACGAGGCCCGTCACGGCGTCGCGGCGGAATGTCCGTTGGATCCAGTCCGCCATGTCGCCCGCGATCAGTCTGATCAACTCTGGAAAACGAGCGATGGACTCGAATCTGAGGTAAGTAGCAGTGTGGTGCCCTGACACGACTTCGACATGGGTATCGAAGAACACCGACCGGGCCGACCGCAAAACATGCAGGATGTTCTCTACAGTCAACCTGGTCTGGGGACCCGTTCGAATGATTTTTGCGAGCTTCGCATCAATCTCCGGTGTTGTGTACAGGGTTCGATGACGCTGTTCCAACTCGGCAAGCGCCTGCTCCG
>DASUXH010000224.1:0-8035 GCA_036378015.1 Nitrospira sp.
CCTACGGCGCGCAAGGCCGCAATTGGAGATCAGATCATCATTTTTTGCTACGAATACTACGGCGACGAAGAGATCAAGAAACATGCACCGAAGATCGTCCGAGTGAACGAGAAGAATCGGATCATCGAAACCAAGTAAGCGCTCATGTCGCTCCACAAGCTCTCGCTGTGCGAATTGCAAAAGAAATTTACCGCCGGGGAAGTGACGGCTGTAGAAATCGTCCGTGCCTATGCGCTTCGCATCGGGCAAGTCGAGTCCAAAGTCAAAGCTTACGTGTCACAGGCGAAGGACGCGGTTCTCCAACAAGCGGCCGAATTGGACGCGAAGCTTAAAGGATGGCGCAAGACCCAGCCCTTGACCGGCATGCCCTTGGCCGTTAAGGACAACCTCTGTACCGAGGGTGTGCCGACGACCTGCTCCTCCCGCATCCTGCAACATTTCATTCCGCCGTACGATGCGACGGTCGTCGCGAAATTGCGTGCCCAGGACTATCTTCTTCTCGGCAAGACGAATCTCGATGAGTTTGCGATGGGGTCGTCCACCGAACACTCTGCGTTCGGTCCGAGCCGCAATCCCTGGAACCTTCATTGTGTGCCGGGCGGTTCAAGCGGAGGATCGGCCGCGGCAGTCGCCGCCGACGAATGCGTGGCGGCGCTTGGCACAGATACGGGAGGCTCCATTCGTCAACCGGCCGCCTTTTGCGGCGTCGTCGGCCTCAAGCCGACCTATGGACGAGTCTCGCGATATGGTCTGGTTGCCTTTGCGTCGTCATTGGACCAAGTAGGTCCCATCACCAAAGACGTGTCCGATGCCGCGTTGCTCCTCGGTGCCATTGCCGGCCATGATCCGATGGATTCGACCTCGGCGGCATTGCCCGTTCCGGACTACACGAAAGCGCTGCGGAAGAGAGACCTGAAAAAATTGACCGTCGGCGTGCCGGAAGAGTTCTTCACGGAGGGGCTGGATCCCGAAGTCGAACTGGCGGTTCGCACTGCCATTGGTGAATTGAAGAGCCTCGGCGGCACCATCAAGGACATTCGTCTTCCGAGGACAGATGCGGCGGTCGCCGTCTACTACGTGATCGCCACGGCCGAGGCGAGTTCCAATCTGGCCCGTTATGACGGCGTGAAGTTCGGACTGCGCGCCAAGGAAACGAAGGATCTCCTGGAACTCTATATGAAGACTCGGCAGGAAGGATTCGGACCGGAGGTCAAGCGCCGCATCATGCTCGGCACCTATGCGCTCAGCTCCGGCTATTACGACGCCTATTACGGCAAGGCGCAAGCGGTCAGAACGCTGATCTGCCAGGATTTTCGCGCGGCCTTCAACGAGGTGGATCTCATTGTGACACCCGTCACTCCCACTCCGGCGTTCCGGTTGGGGGAGAAAAGCGAAGATCCTCTCCAAATGTATCTTTCCGATATCTATACCATCTCGATTAACCTGGCCGGACTTCCGGCCATTTCAGTACCATGTGGGTTCAGTAAGGCCGGTCTTCCGATCGGCATGCAATTGATTGGACGCGCCTTCGAGGAAGAGACATTGCTCCGGGCCGCCCATGCCTACGAGCAATCGACTCAGTGGCACGTCAAGAAGCCGATCGTGCGATGACACGTTCGGCTGTGCCGTCGCTTCTTGTCCGGAGGTCATTATGAACCTAGTAGAACTTGCCGCCTGCCTTGGTGCCGTGGCGTTTGCGGTCCTTGTCGGCTTTCTCATCCCGGTGCTGATGCGGCTTCGCAACTCGGCCGCAGAGTCGGAGCGGCTGTTGGCGAAGTTGAGCGCCGATTTGCCGGGGCTGGTGTCTGACCTCCGCGCCATGAGTCACAATCTCAATGCCTTGACCGACCAAGCACGTGACGGAGTGGAGCATGCGTCGGTATTGCTTCATGCCGTTGGAGAGGTCGGTGAGTCGGTTCAACAGGTTCATGATGTCGTGCGTGGGTCGAGCGGGACAGTGCTGACCAATGTGGCCAGTCTCGTGGCCGGCCTCAGGGCCGCGACACGAGTGATGCGGGAACGATATCGAGAGGAAGGAGAACCACACAATGGAGCATGAGCGGGGATTTGGGGCAACGGCGGTAGTGGTGTTCCTGGGCGGGGCGGTGGTGGGTGCGATTGCCGCCCTTTTACTTGCGCCCCAGTCGGGGCGCAAGACACGCGAGCAGCTGCAGAGGTATGCTCGCAAGGCGGAGGACACATTACGTGAGGCTGCCACCGAAGCCGGTGAGCGGCTTGAAGAGGCAGTCCAGGAGGGCAAGGAATACGTCGAGGCCAGGAAATCGGTGTTGCGTGAGGCCTTTGAGGCCGGCCGCGACGCGATGAAGAAGGAACGGGAGCGCACACAGAGCGAGCACTGAGAAGCCATGACCTACGAAGTCGTGATCGGCGTTGAAGTCCATGCGCAGTTGCGGACGAAATCCAAAATGTTCTGCGGCTGCAGCGCCGCGTTCGGGGGCTCTCCCAACAGTCAAACGTGTCCGGTGTGCCTGGGGCTTCCCGGCAGTCTGCCGGTGATCAACAAAGCCGCCGTCGAGATGGCCGTTCGCGCCGGTCTCGCTTTGAACTGCACGATTGGTCATCAAAACCGCTTCGCTCGAAAAAACTATTTCTACCCCGATCTGCCCAAAGGCTATCAGATTTCTCAGTACGAAGAACCCATTTGCGAGCACGGCTGGATTGAAATTGCGGTCGGCGAGACAAAGAAGCGCGTGCGAATCAGACGCGCACATTTGGAAGAGGATGCCGGAAAGAATCTGCACGGCGCGGGGCAGGGGAAGAGTCTTGTGGACTTGAACCGGGCAGGAACTCCATTGCTGGAAATCGTCACGGAGCCCGACATGCAATCGGCCGACGAAGCCGTGGCCTATTTGAAGAGTCTGCGCGACATCCTCATGTATCTCGAAGTATGCGACGGCAATATGGAGGAGGGGAGTTTTCGCTGCGAGCCCAATCTCTCGCTGCGGCCTGCGGGGCAACAGACGCTCGGCACCAAGGTCGAACTAAAAAACATCAATTCATTCAAGTTCGTCAAGGACGCCGTCGACTATGAGATCAAGCGTCAAACGAAGGTGCTCAACGAGGGCGGATCGATCAAGCAGGAAACGCGCCTCTGGAACCTGGACCGGGCTGAGACGGCAGTGATGCGAAGCAAGGAGGAGGCGCATGACTATCGGTATTTTCCCGACCCGGATCTCGTCCCGTTGAAGCTAGAGACGGACTGGGTCGACGCCTTTCGGGGGGACCTTCCGGAACTGCCGGCCGCACGGACAAGGCGCTTTGTCGAGAAGTACGGGTTGCCTGAATATGACGCGGGCGTACTCACCTCTGCCAAAGATGTGGCGGAGTACTTTGAAGCGTCCGTCAAATTGTTTCCCCAGCCGAAAACGGTCAGCAATTGGGTGATGGGCGAGTTGACGAGAGAACTGAACGTGACCGGAACGACGATCGGCGCTTCTCCGGTTTCTCCCGAGCGGCTTGCCGCCCTGTTGCGCATGGTCGAGAATGGAGCCGTGAGTTTGAAGGTCGCCAGAGACCTTTTCCCGGAGATGTATAGGACGGGGAAGCCGCCCGAACAGATTGTGCACGAAAAAGGCCTGACTCAGCTATCCGATGAAGGAACTCTCAGCCGCATCATTGACGAGGTGCTGACCGGTAATCCTGCCCAGGTTGCGCAATTCAAGCAAGGTAAGCAACAGGTCTTGGGCTTTCTGGTTGGGCAGGTGATGAAAGCAAGCGGCGGAAAAGCAAACCCGGGCAAAGTGAATGAGCTGCTACGGCAGAAATTGGGATGAACTGGAGCGAATTGACATGAGCGCGATCAGAGAAATCAAGGCCAGACAGGTCATCGATTCACGGGGGAACCCTACGGTCGAAGCGGAAGTGACGCTAGAGAGCGGCGCCAAAGGCCGTGCCGCGGTCCCGTCCGGAGCCTCAACCGGTGAAAAGGAAGCGATCGAATTGCGTGACGGCGATAAGAAGCGCTGGATGGGCAAAGGGGTGTCGAAAGCGGTGGCCAATATCGGCAAAACCATCGCTCCTGAGCTTTTGGGTAAGGATGCCTTCGATCAGGTCGGCGTCGACCAGGCCATGATCGAATTGGACGGTACCAAAACCAAGGGGAAGCTCGGCGCGAATGCAATTCTTGGCGTTTCGCTCGCGGTGGCCAAGGCGGCCGCCAATGAGACCGGCCAGCCGCTGTATCGGTATCTCGGCGGAACCAACGCGCGGGTCCTTCCGGTGCCGCTCATGAACATTATCAACGGCGGCGCCCATGCGGACAATCGGCTCGATCTTCAGGAGTTCATGGTCGTGCCGGTCGGCGCCAGTCACTTTAGCGAGGCTGTGCGAATGGCGACGGAAGTGTTCCATTCCTTGAAAGCGCTGTTAAAGAAGAAAGGCCTCAGCACGGCCGTCGGGGACGAAGGCGGGTTTGCCCCTGATCTGCAATCCAATGAGGAAGCGCTGACGTTGATCATGCAGGCGATCGAAGAGGCCGGCTATCAGCCGGGACGGGACATCGCACTGGCCCTCGACTGTGCGGCCAGCGAGCTTTACGACAAGAATCGTTACGTGCTGGAAGCCGAAAAGCAGCGGGAGCGCTCTTCGGAGGATATGATCGCGTATTACGCCAAGTTGGTGGATCGTTATCCGATTCTATCGATCGAAGACGGATTGAGCGAAGTCGATTGGAAAGGCTGGAAGATGCTCACCGAAAAACTCGGCAAACGAGTGCAGCTTGTTGGCGACGACATCTTCGTGACCAATGTCGAGATCTTCGCCAAAGGCATCGATGAAGGCATCGGCAACTCGATCTTGATCAAGTTGAATCAGATCGGCACGTTGACCGAGACGCTTGAAGCCATCGAGTTGGCCAAGCGATCAGGATATACGGCGATCATCTCCCACCGCTCAGGTGAAACCGAAGATACGACGATTGCGGACGTGGCAGTTGCCACCAACAGCGGTCTGATCAAAACAGGATCCTTGTCCCGGACCGATCGTGTGGCCAAGTATAATCAGTTGCTTCGCATCGAAGAAGAGTTAGGGACTGCCGCGGTCTATCGGGGTCGGGAGTCCATGCCTGGAAGGGGATAACAGCACGTGTCGCTATGATCGTTAAACGTAATCGAGGACGTGAGTGGCTGGATTGGCAGCGGCGATGGGTGACCGGTGCCCACTATATCGGCGCCGCCATGTGTCTTCTTCTATTGTTGGCCCTGTTCTTCGGCGAAATGGGGCTTCCGCGCTATTTTTCCATGCGCGACCATGCGCAAGGGCTCGAGCATGAAATCCAAGATCTGCAGATGGCTACAACTCTCCTGCGCGGGGAAATCGATCGGTTGGAGCATGATCCCACCCGCATCGAACAGTTGGCGCGAGAACGGCTTGGCTATGTCCGCAAAGGCGAGACGGTGTACCAGATGGTACCGGACGTTGCCGAGGAGCGGGTCCGACCATGAAGTTCGGTACCGTCGCTATCGTCGGCCGGTCCAATGTGGGAAAATCCACGTTGCTGAATCGCCTGCTCAACGAGAAAATTGCCATCGTCTCGGAAAAGCCGCAGACGACTCGAACGAGGATTCTCGGCGTCGTGCATGTCCCAGGTGCCCAGATCGCATTGCTGGATACCCCGGGACTGCACAAGCCGCAGCATCTTCTGAATCGCCGGATGATCCGTACCGCCGTGGAGACGTTGGAAGAAGCCGATCTCTTGTTTGTGCTCATGGACGCGACGACTCTGCCGGGACCGGGGGATTTGCTCGCGCTGGATCATGTCAAATCGGCTCTGAAAAAACGGTCGCGCCCAGTGATCTTGGTGCTGAACAAGGTGGATCTTGTCAATAAGATGAAACTGCTTCCCGTGATCGACACCTATGCGAGGATGATTGCGTGGACCGAGGTCGTGCCCGTGTCGGCTCAGACGGGGGATAACGTCCAGCGCCTTCTGACGGTGACGGTTTCGCATCTTCCCGAGGGTGAAGGGGTCTATGACGAAGACACGGTGACCGATCAATCGATGCGAACCTTGGCGGCAGAAATGATTCGAGAAAAACTCTTGCGCCAGACCCACGAGGAAATACCGTATTCCTTGGCGGTAGAGATCGACGAGTTTGTCGAAGAAGGGAAACTGGCCCGCATTACCGCCTCCGTGTTGATCGAACGGGAGTCCCACAAGGCCATCGTCATCGGAAAGCATGGCGAACGGCTGAAAACGGTCGGCACCGAGGCTCGCATTGACATGGAGCGACTGTTCGGCATGAAGGTGTTTTTGCAGTTATGGGTCAAAGTGCGGGAAGCATGGCGCGAAGACGAACACGCCCTGGTCGAATTGGGGTATTGACAGATCTGTGACGCAACCGATGGAAAAACTGCCGGAAATCCGTTCCCTTGAGCCGAAGCCCCGCGTCGGAGACAAAGAGGCTCTTCGCGATGCGTTGAGGGATCAAGGCGAGCGGGGACATACCAAGTCGGACATCGTGCTGTTGTCCGTGCAACGCCTCCTGCGTCGGGGCGCCATCACGAATCTGGCAAAGATGCTTGGTCGGATGCATCCTGCCGACGTCGCCAAAGTCATCGTCCACCTCTCATCTCCCAAAGAGAAGCGCGAAGTTTTTGAATTGGTCCGCGGAGAATCGAAGCGCGGCCAGGTCTTGTCCGAACTCGATACGGACAGCATCACCCATGTCTTGTCGGATCTGCTCCAGTCGGACATTGCCTGGTTGATCAAAGACCTGGCTCCCGACGACGTGGCCTACATCCTTGGTGTGCTGCCAGAAGAACGCGCGAAGGAAATTCTGTCGCTGATGCGCACGGAGGACTCGACGGAAGTCGCCGACATTTTGAAGTACCCGAAAGATACGGCCGGCGGCATCATGACGACGGAGTTTTTTGCGCTGTCTGAAGACGCGACGGCGCAAGATGCCATCCGGCGCCTCCAGCAGGCGACGGATGCTGAAATGGTGTTTTACATCTATGTGACCGACAAGGACGACCATCTGGTGGGAGTTCTGTCGCTGCGCCAGCTCTTGACCGTGCCGCCGGCCACCCCGCTCAAAAACATCGCCACGCGCGAGGTCATCAGCGTCACGGTGGACATGGATCAAGAGGAGGTCGCGCGGCAGGTGGCCAGCTATAATCTCCTCGCCATTCCCGTTGTCGACAAAGAAGGGGTGCTGGTCGGCATCATTACGGTCGACGACGTCGTGGACGTGATCCGGGAAGAAGCCACCGAAGACATGTTAAAGATGGCCGGCGCCGTGCAAGAGGAGGCCGTCTCCAAGTCTTCCAGCGTTGCGGCCGCCAAAGTGCGTCTGCCCTGGCTGTTTACCAATCTGGTCGGCAGCTTGCTGTCTGGCGCTATCCTCTGGGAGTTTCGATATACGATCCAGGAAGTCGTCGCGATTGTGAGTTTCATTCCCGTGATCGCCGCGATGGGCGGCAATGTCGGACTTCAGTCGTCCACGCTCATCATCCGTGGACTCGCGACCGGGGTGGTCGAGGTCACCGACGTCTGGAACGTGTTTTTCCGCGAAGTCAAGATCGGGCTTCTGATGGGCGTGGCCTGCGGGGTGATCTTGTCCCTCGTCGGCTGGATTTGGCACCAGGGCTTTCTCGGCGTAGTCGTGGGCATTTCCCTCATTACGGCATTTCTTGTTTCTACCAGCATGGCTACGTTCATGCCGATCCTCTTGAAGCGGATGGGTGTCGATCCTGCCGTTGCAGCCGGGCCGTTCGTGACGACGGCAAACGACATCACGGGGATCACCATCTATCTCACGCTTGCCACCATCTTTATGGAATATCTCCGATAATGCCAGTCGGACCTTGTCCTGATCGCTGGGTGACCGTATGCCCCTAGTGAAGACTCAAGCCATTACGTTGAAAAGCCGCAAGTGGGGGGAAGCCGACCGCATCGTGACTTTCTATACCAAGCATGTGGGGAAAATTCGCGCAGTCGCAAGAGGGGCGAGGCGGCCGAAGAGTCGAATGGGAGCTGCGCTCGAACCGTTGACCCTATGTGATTTGAATCTCT
>DASUXH010000225.1:0-3937 GCA_036378015.1 Nitrospira sp.
GCTCACAGGGATGTCGGGAGGCGTTTCCGCGAGGACCGACCAAAGGAAGAGGCCTCCCAATGCGCCGGACCAGACAATGACGAGGGACTCGACAGCGAGCCACCGGCTCATGCCGCGCCACCGTTTCAGGAGCACAGAGGCGATCAGCCAGCCGAGCCCATGCATGGCGGCGCCGCCGAGCACGAAGGTGCCGCGGCTATCCAGACCGAAGATCGAGAGGTGGTCGAGACGACCGCCTCCGTTGCGATACCAGGCATACGCGGTGCTCAAATTCAGCGCTGCTGCCAAGAGAGGCGTGAGACCCCCGATCAGGAACCATTGCTGTCGTTCAAATCGGCTCCAGATCAACTGTGAACGCAGAGAATCCAAGCTGGGCCGGAACAGATGGAGATGGGTCAGCGCCGCGAGACCGAAGAGAAGTCCCACGACGAACATGCTCCGCGCGGCCGGCAAAGGATCCGCCGATTCCCAATGAAGAATCGACACCAACAATCGTGGCGCCAGGAGTCCCGCTGCCAGGAGTGGAACCAAGACCAGCCAGTTGAGCGTAAGATTCCTCAGGTAAGTGCCCAGCAACGTCCAACTGTCGACGGACATCAATCCCAGCCTTGGGCTGAGGTAGTTGCTATACCGGCGCAACCAGTTCACCGGTTGTGGCTCGGGATCTTGGGTGTTGGAGGGCGATCGGCGCAGTTCATCCGTCACGCCAGTAACGCCGCCGGGATGGCGATGAATCCAGGCGGTCAGCCAGCTGCCGATATAGCCACCGCCGGAGACGGTCGAAAGATAATCGAATTGCTTCAAGAGCGAGAGCCGGGCAAGCCCTTGCAGCACACCCAGCGCGAAGGTGGCGCTTCGAATCCCTCCTCCCGAGAAACAGAGCGCAGTCCGCTTTTGCGGAAGGTTGTGAATGTACCCATAGAGCGCAGCCAAGCGGTCAGATTCGGTCGCAGCGGTTGTGGAAGGCCGGCGGCCATGAAGCGCCACATATTCGGCTTCCAGCACCGATGACAGAGAAAAAGGCTTATCTTCGCCCGTGTGGGTCATGGTTGGGATTTCCCGGTGTGCGCTTCGATGAAACTGACGATCCGCGGGCGGTGTTGCTCGACAACCTTGCGCGCCGCCTTCTCGAGTAAGGCGCCATGGCAAGGCGTTTTGATTTTGAACAACGTCGGAATCTCGCTGACCGCCTGCTTGATCTGCGCCGGAGTGACATCACGAGAGAATTCGTCGCGGCAGACGTCGGGGAGGTCCTGATACCCGGTCCAGTCGGCGTCGACATGTTTGAGGACCTCGATCCTGAGATGGGCGAAATCTGGAAGCACCACGCCCTCGGTTCGCAGGCTATGCCAAAGCAGGGTTTGATAGGTATTCGCCCGTTCCTCCATGATGCCGACGATGCGTGACGGATCGTCACGGAACACTTCGAACCCCTTCTCGCTCTTGTCGAGCTCCGGTCCGCCTGCATCGAACGGGAAGGACGTATCGATGACGATGATGAGCCCGCTCTTCGAGGAGCCCTGTGGGATTTTCTTTAAGAACAACGTGGTGAGCGACTCGGTCCCCAGGTTGTCAAAGAGTCCGCCGTCGCCGATATGCAGATAGGTCGGTCTGCCGGTCACTTGATAGGTCACCGGCCCGACGACGGGAGGGAACGATGCGGATGTGGCGACGGCGAGGGATAGGGGAAGCTTTCGGTAATCAGCCCCGATCCGCTCGAACGTGAGAGGAAGGAATTGCCGGCTGGATTTCTCCAGTCCTTTTTGTATGATCGCCATCCCTTCGGGTGTCACCGGCACTGGACGGTCGGGCTTCTTCAATTCTTTTGTCAAAAGACTAATAAAGTCGTAATCGAAATCCGACGCTGGCAATGTGGTAAAGGCAAAGCGCCGACCGGAGTTATAGACGGTGCCGTTCAGGATCACGCGGGGGATGTCGCCGCGCTGCTCCCGTTCATAGAGTTGTGCGAACGTCATGTCTCCGAGAAACGCGCTGTCCCAAACTTCGGAGAACGAATAGGCGAGCTTCGTCGGGTTCAACGCCCTGAAGAATGTGAGCTGCCGCACCAACGCGCTGCGCTGGAAATCCGCCTGCATGGCAGTCTTGTAGGCCGAGAAGAATTCGCGATACCGAGGGGAGAGGGCGTCTTGAACCAAGACCGGTTCGGCCTTGGGCGGTTTCTTGGTGACATAGTAGGCGGTGGCCAGGCTGCCGCCTGAGACGCTCGACATGTAGCTCACCGTTTCAAGAACGCTGCGCCTTTCAGTGCCGAGACGAACGGGCAGCTCCGCCAGCGCCTCGAGCGCTGCTGCCGCAAAGTTCGCTGCACGGCTGCCGCCGCCTGAGACGGCAAGTCCCACCATGAAGTCCTGGTCGGGCAACGGGGCGAACAGGGCCTCGGCAGATTCCGGTTGCGAGGGGAGTTCATGGATCTTGGCAAAGCATCCGGTCACGAGGATACTGGCGCTGAGCACGGCCGCAATGTGTCTTATCACTCTTTGATACCCTCCTTCCGTCGTTCAGCCTGCTGGATGGTGTGAAAATAACAAAAGCCCCCGTGTTCGACGAGTTTTTTCGCGATCACGCCGGCCGCGGCTTCCAGGCTTGCGGCCAGCGTTTCATTCTGCGTGCTGAAGATGCTGCCTCCCCGGACCGCTTTGCCCACCTCCGAGGTGACGGCGGCCTCGGCCCTGAGCGCATCACGGGTCACGCGCGCGAACGCATCCAAAGAAATCGGCGGATGATCGGCGTCGAACGCGGGGTAGGGGCGGATGGAGTCCCTCCACCGTACCTGGAGCGCCGTGGCGCCTCCAACGGCCGGCTCCCGGAAGGCCGCGTCGAAAAAGGCTTCGAGAAACACTCGCGTCAGATCGGCGACGATTCGTTGCGAGTCGACCTGGCTGGACGCGACTGACGGTCGTCGGCCGGGCTCCTTCGTGACCTCGACAGAGAGTCCGGGGAAGCGCCAGACGTTCCCGTTGCGATCGACAAATCCATCGGAAGTGGACCGGACCGCGGCTCGCAGGCCCTGGTTCGATCCTGCCCCCGATTCAGCGGCGTACCGGATGTCGCCGAAATAGGCCTTGTTATAGGCCAGCAACAATTGGGCGAAGCGTGATCCGTCGTCGGCCAGCGCATCTTCGTCGAAATCCACATGCACGTGCCACTGCTTGATGACCTCAACGACCTTTCTGAGTTTGTGAAGATCCAAACGGCGGTATGTGGTGGCTTTCCAATCGGCCAGCGTCTCCTCGACCATCTGCAGCGATTCCGCATGAGACGGATGTCCTTCCTTGACCCGCGCAATGAGCGTGTGAACCGCCTGCATAGGCCCGTCGGGCTTTCCGTCGGCTTCCGCGATGGGTTGGGTGGCCGGGACCGCGAGTCGCTCGTCGTACGGTCTTGCCGTGCAGGCCGCAAATTCATCGATGAGTCCCTGCTGTGCGGCAAGTTTGTCTCGGAATGATGCCTGGTTGAGATCGAGACCGTCGCGAAGATCGACGGCGGACACCGCGCAGCCGGAAGCGAGCAGACCGAGAAGATGAAGCGCGACCGGACGCCAGCCCATGAGGGCACCTCGTTCCAAAACGACGGCCAGCCTTACACGTGCATACGGCTAATGCTTCTTATCCTTCTGCATGATCTTGTCGGTCCAGGCCAGGAGAATGGCCGACCCCAAGAAGGTCATGTGGATGAAAATTTTCCACTTGATGTGCTCAGGGTTCTCGTTCGCGACGTCCACAAAGGCCTTGAGCAAGTGAATGCTGGAGATCCCGATCAGCGAGGCTGCTAATTTGACCTTGATCGTGCCTGGATCCACATGGGTTAGCCAATCCGGCCGGTCCGGATGTCCCTCGAGGCTCAATTTGCTGACGAACGTGGCATAACCCCCGATGATCACCATGGTCAATAGGTTGGCCACCATGGTGACGTCGAT
>DASUXH010000226.1:0-2257 GCA_036378015.1 Nitrospira sp.
CTGACCATGCTCAATTCCTGCGCGGCCGGCGTGGGGGTCATGAACATCGACAATGGCTTCGGCGCCGGCTGCCTCGCACACCGCATCAATGGACTGGGAATAACACGTCAATAGTCAATGGTCATTCGTTGGGCGATGGAAGAAAAACGCCGTTCTTGCGATTGACGATTGACCGGTGACCGACTCGTCACTTCACTTCCAGCGTTCCCCGCTTGGGCCAGGACACCATCAGCGTGCGCGGGCCTTTGTCACCGTTGGATAGGAGCTTGGCTCGTAGTTCGAAATGGTATGTCCCGGCTTCAGCGGGCGATTTGGTGTGGTCCATGCCGTCCCAGCTCAAGACGACGGGAATTTTCGTCGGCTCCGTACTCACCGGCGTTGCAGCTGACGATTCCAGCGGCTTGCGCAACGATAGAAAACGGATCGAGGTCTTGGAAGGAGAAGTGACGAGTGAGGACACTTCGAGGATCGTGGCGCCGTCCAGTTCTCTTGGCAGTTGGACCACCGCTGAAAATTCGAGCGAACCCGCCGACACCGTATAGGGAGTCGGGCTGATCTTCAGCTCGAGGACCTTGAGCTCAGGCTCGGGGCGAGGGGTCTTGGCTGGCTTGGCCTTCGCCGAGGCCATGCCGACGGACAGCATGCACAGCATCGACCCGGCGATCGTCCACGCCAAAACGACCGAGACGGGACGGAAGTAGGTCGGTTGCGTCGTAGTGCCCAGCATCAGTCGTGTTGTCTAGACCTTCGGTTGCCGGGAGGCGAGGAGGACTCGATGTGCCGCTGTGGGATAACACAGTGTCTGGGACCTGTCAATGCACGCGGCGTGATTGCCGTTTCAGGACGCCGTTGGGTAAGATGGCGCGGCTGAACGGGCTGCGGAAAGGGTGAACGTGGGCGCTCATCTACACTTCGATTGCTTCTCCGGCATCAGCGGAGACATGACGCTGGGCGCGCTGGTCGACGCAGGCGCGCCGTTTCGAGAGCTGGTCAAGCAGCTCTCGCGGCTGGGCATACGCGGCTTTCAGCTCCGGAAGCGCCGGGTGAACCGGGGGGAGATTTCGGCCACCAAGATCGATGTGCTCATCAGGCCGACTCTCCGGCGACCGTGGCCGCTCTCTCGCATTCGTACGGCAATCACTTCGAGCCGGCTTTCACCAAAAATACGTGAACGAAGCCTCGCGGTATTCGAGCGGTTGGCGGAAGCGGAAGGAAAGGCCCATGGCGTCCCGAAGAACCATGTGCATTTCCATGAGGTGGGTGTGCTGGATTCGTTCGTCGATATCGTCGGCGGGATCATTTGTTGTGAACTGCTCGACGTGAGCCGAGTCACGGCGTCTCCGGTCAATGTCGGGACCGGGACGTTGCGATCCGCGCACGGCGTCTTGCCTGCGCCGGGCCCTGCAGTGGCGGTGCTCGCCAAGCGGGTGCCGATCTACAGCGCCGGTCCATCCCGTGAATTGACGACTCCGACAGGCCTCGCACTGTTGAGAACGCTCACCTCTGAATTCGGACCCATGCCGCTCATCACTCCGGCGGCCGTCGGCTACGGCGCCGGGGACGCCAATCCAGAGGGATGGCCCAACGTCCTTCGCGTCTTTCTATCACCGGAAGGCACCGCCGATGGACGGCTCCGGGATACGGTCGTCCAAATCGAAACCAACCTCGACGATGTCAACCCGCAAACCTACGAACACATCATGGAGCGCCTCTTTCATGCGGGAGCCTTGGACGTCACGCTCACGCCGGTCATCATGAAGCGTGGGCGGCCGGCCATCGTGCTCAGCTGTCTCGTTCCGCCACGCGGGGTCAATCCCGTGGTTGATGTGCTGTTCGAAGAAACAACGGCGCTTGGAGTCCGAGTACAGGAAGTCAGCCGGCATATTCTTCCGAGGCGATTCGCCTCCGTGAAGATCCGGGGCGGGACCGTCAGGATCAAGATTGCAGCGGTCGGCTCCGATAGAACCAAAGCCGCGCCGGAGTATCTCGACTGCAAGCGGATCGCCGAGCGGACCGGCCGTCCGGTGAAGGCGGTGCTGGAAGAAGCCGCGCTGGCGTACGCAAAGAGCCGCCGAGCCGCCAAAGGTCGTTCGTGACGCTGCTCACGTACGTCTTCCTGTTTGGCGCGTCAGTGGTCGTCACGCTCGGCGCCTGTGCGCTGTTCACCAACGCGATTGAATGGCTGGGAAAGCGTCTGCACCTTTCCGAGGGGGCGGTAGGCAGTGTCCTGGCCGCGATCGGCACCACCCTTCCCGAA
>DASUXH010000227.1:0-5722 GCA_036378015.1 Nitrospira sp.
GGCATAGGCATGCAGACCGGACAACAAGAAATTGACTCCCCAGAAACAGAAAATGACCATTAAGAAGCCGAAGACGGCGTAAATCGCCGCGCGGCGGCCTTCCCATCCACGGGTCATGCGCGCATGGATATAGGCGCCGTAGATGAGCCACACGATCAATGACCATGTTTCTTTTGGATCCCAGCTCCAGTAACCGCCCCACGCGTAATTCGCCCACATGGCGCCCAGGATGACGCCGAACGCCAGCAGGGGAAAGCCGATCATGATGGCCTTGTAGCCCAATTCGTCGATCGTCTCAAGATCCGGAAAGGCGGCGTAGAACCGCGAACGGCTGCCTCGCTGCTCGGCCCTTTCCTTGAACAGATACATCACTCCCAGGCCTCCGGCCATCGCAAAGGCGGCATAACTGGTCAAGGTAACGGAGACATGGATGTAGATCCAGTAGCTGTTGAGGGCGGGCACAAGCGGCTCAGCCGTTTGGTACCTGTAGGGAAGGAGCGATGCAGCGCCCATCGCGATGAAGCCAATTCCCACCACGAACGCTCCAATGGCTTTGATCTTGTACCGTAGTTCGAGCAGCACATACCCGAGAATGATGGCCCAGGACACATATGCCATAGCTTCGAACTGGTTCGACCAGGGAGCAAAGGTTCCTGAATGCTCCAGCCGCTCGAAGGCGCGGGTCATCAATGCCGCCGTATTGACCAGCCAGCCGAACACCGTGACCAGGGTGGCAACCTGACCCAACTGCGTCGCCCAAGCTCCGTCCCGCTCGTCAAAGTCCTCTGCCGGATGTCCGGCCGGCGCAAAGGCCATTGCCGGCCGGCGGGCAAACAGATAGGCAATGTACAAGGTCCAGGAAGCGAGATAGAGCCAAAATGTCATATCGAAAAGAAACAGTGAACGGGCCATCGTATCCTCCCTCAAACGCTGGTTCCGCTGAGCCCATCTATCATACCCAAGACTGGCGCCTTGGCATACCCATGACCGGTGCCTCACGGCCACCGAAAAGGCGGCTCGTTACGCGTGAAACGACCGTAGTTTTTCGCTGAGCTTGCGGAATTCCTTTTGGAAATCAATCTGGCTCTTGTGCGTGGTCCCTCCCACGTGCACCGTCACCCCCTCTGCCGTCGAGATGATCTTTGTCCATAACCGGCGATGGTAAATGAAGGAGGAGAGGGTGATCCCCACGACGATCATCGTTGAGCCGATCCATACGATATTGATGCCGGGGTTCTTCGCGATCTGAAGCCCCGTGTACTTTTTGGGCTTGTAGCCGATTAATTCAAATTGATATTTGGAGTCCTTGATTTCGAACAGGTCGGGAAATTGATAAAAGATCCAGGGTGTCGCCTGGACGGTGCTCCGTTCGTTGACCGCCAACTTGATCGCAGGGTTGGCATGCTCGATGGTTTTTGAATACACCTTCTTCTCGGCCGAATTGAACGCAAAATCCGCGACAAAGTCGGTCATCGCCAGCTTCAAATTCAGGTCGGAGACGGTCTGTTCTTTCTGCCACTCGAGATCGATGGTTTTAACGACCTTCTCCGTCTCTTTGTCCTTAATGTTGATGCGAGCTACTTCGATTTGGTCCCACGCGTCGCCGTAGCTCGACTGGTAAAACCAAATGCCCTTGTAGACAAGAGGATCGTTGACAGTGATCGTCTTCGTCATCTTTGAGTCGCCGCCTTCGAGCACCGTCAGGGTGCTGTTATAGCTTTTGACCGACCCGTTCTCATGATAATCGATCCAGAACTTGTCGACCTTCAGATCGAAATTGCCGCGCGGGATGTGATAGGTCTGCCCTTCCAAACAGACGCCGAATTCCTGGAATCCGTAATAGCTGCCGAGCAATCCGCCGAGCACAATCACGGTCGCGCTTAGATGCGCCATATGCGCGCCCACCCTGCCCATCACGCCTTTGGTGGCGTACATGGTCACTTCGCCGCCCTCGTTTTTTGCCAGCACGCGATAGCCTTTTGCGACGTAGTGTTGGGCCAACTGTTGGGCGATCGATTCCTTTGTGCCCGGTAAAGTGACTTCGGTCTGCTGCTTCATCCCTTTGATGAAACCGAGCGACACACTCACCTTGTCCTGCTTCATTGACCGCCAAACAGCCGGAAAGCGCTTATAGAAACACGTCAGCGAATTGACGCACAGGAGCCCGAGAAGGCTGGTGAACCACCAGGTATGGTAGACATCGGTAAAGCCAAGGCGCAAAAACCAACGGTAGGCGTCCTCTCCGTACTCCTGAATATAGGTTTCCGGCCGCTCACCCTGCTGGATGACTGTCCCGATCGTCGCCGTAATTGCTATAAATAGGAAGAGGAACATGGCGAGCTTGATCGAGGCAAAGAACTCAACCAATTCGCGCGAAAACTCCTCCCAGCCCACTCCGGGAGCCGGAGTCCTGGGAGTATCCTGGTCGGTCAATGTGTCGGGTCGACTGCTCATTCAGACGACGTTTCCCGTTCCCTTACCAGACACACAAACTTACGGCCCGGGAACACGCAGATTGGGCGAAGGTCCGTTGTACGCTGGAAGGCAATCCCTTAACCCGGACACTTATGGGGTCCTGGCCGCAGATTCTGGAGGAATTTCCTCGGAAGCAACGCATCTTACAAGCGCTCGAAAAGGGCTGTCAAGCAAGGGGTGATAGGCCAAGAACCGGCCCCCTACGTTAGAAGTGATAGACAAACCCAGGCCACTATCGCTATGATCTGGCTCGATTTCCACATCGAGGCTTCCTTCTCATACAGGGCACTCCCCTACTGAGATTGAGCACCTAGTCACCAGCTGAACTTTTTTGAGGAGCAGCAATGAGAAACAACTATCTGTTCACATCTGAATCCGTCACCGAAGGCCACCCGGATAAGATCGCCGACCAGATCTCAGACGGGATCCTGGACGCCATGATTGCCCAGGACAAGTACAGCCGCGTGGCTTGCGAGACGATCCTCACCACCGGCATCGCCTTTGTCGCCGGCGAGATTTCCACAAAGGCCTATGTCGAGATTCCCGACATCATTCGTGACGTCATCAAGGATGTCGGCTATTGCGACGCCTCCTGGGGATTCGACTGCAACACCTGCTCGGTCCTGACCTCGATCCACCAACAGTCCGGTGACATTGCTATGGGGGTGGATTCTGGCGGGGCGGGCGACCAGGGCCTGATGTTCGGTTATGCCACGAACGAGACGGCGGAGCTGATGCCAATGCCGATCGTCCTCGCACATAGGTTGACGCGCCGGCTGGCCGAAGTTCGCAAGAAGGGCATCCTCCCCTGGGTTCGCCCGGACGGAAAATCACAGGTGACGGTCGAGTACCGGAACGGCAGGCCGATCCGGATCGATACCATCGTCGTCTCCTCTCAACACAGTCCCGATGTCACGAACAAACAGATCGAACGCAGCATCATGGAAAAGGTCATCAAGCCGATGATGCCGAAAGGCCTGTATGATCCGACCAGCGTGAAGCACCATATCAATCCGACCGGCCGGTTCGTCGTCGGCGGGCCGATGGGCGATACGGGGCTTACCGGCCGCAAGATTATCGTCGATACTTATGGCGGACATGGCAGCCACGGCGGCGGCGCGTTTTCCGGCAAGGATCCCACGAAGGTCGACCGCTCGGCGTCGTACATGGCCCGTTACATCGCAAAGAACATCGTCGCTGCCGGCTTGGCCGATAAATGCGAAGTGCAACTGGCCTATGCGATTGGGGTGGCTGATCCCGTTTCCGTCCTCGTGGATACGAAAAATACCGAAAAGGTGTCCGTGGACAATCTGGACAAACTCGTCCGCAAGCACTTCCCGATGACGCCGCGCGGGATCATCGAACACCTGAAACTCCGTCGTCCCATCTTCCGGAAAACCGCCGCCTACGGCCATTTCGGCCGTAACGAACCGGAGTTTACTTGGGAAAAAACGGACAAAGCCAAGATCCTTCGGAAGGAAGCGGGAATCTAACAACGGTAACATCGTCACGGAGCGAACGAGGGGGACGGACCGAGCCCGTCCCCTTTTTTCTGGCAACTTGCCGGCTCGGCGCCATGGTTTCATCGTACGGGAGGGATTCGTGGATTACGACGTGAGAGACATCAAACTGGCCGATCAGGGCAAACTGAAGATTGAATGGGCGGAAGCAACGATGCCGGTGCTGCGGCTGATCCGCAACCGCTTCAAACGGCAGCAGCCGCTCAAGGGCATGCGGGTCACCGCTTGCTTGCACGTAACGACGGAAACCGCCAATCTCGCCATTACCTTGAAAGCCGGCGGTGCGGACGTCCGGCTCTGCGCATCGAATCCCCTCAGCACGCAGGATGATGTCGCCGCGGCCCTGGTCCAGCATGAAGGCATCCCAACGTTTGCCATCAAGGGCGAAGACAACGCCACCTACTACCGGCACATCGAGTCCGCGATCGCCCATCGCCCGCATCTCTCCATGGATGACGGAGCCGACGTTGTTTCGCATTTACACTCCAAGAGAAAAGATTTGCTCAAGAATGTCATCGGCGGCACGGAAGAAACGACTACCGGCGTGATCCGGCTCAGAAGTATGGCCGAAAAGAAAGTGCTGAAATTTCCGGTTATTTCTGTCAACGACGCCGACACCAAGCACATGTTCGATAACCGCTATGGAACAGGCCAGTCGACGATGGACGGGATCGTGCGCGCAACCAATCGGCTTGTCTGCGGCTCAGTGGTCGTCGTGGTCGGCTACGGCTGGTGCGGCCGCGGCATCGCGATGCGTGCCAAGGGCATGGGAGCGGACGTCATCGTGACCGAAATCGATCCGTTAAAGGGTTTGGAGGCGCTCATGGACGGCTTCCGGGTGATGCCCATGGAGCAGGCCGCGCCGATCGGCGACTTCTTTGTGACCGTGACCGGCAATATTCATGTGATCCGAGGCGAGCACTTTGCCGTCATGAAGGATGGCGCCATCGTCTGCAACAGCGGGCACTTCAACGTCGAGCTTGACATTCCCAATCTGGAAAAGCAGGCGAAGAAACGCCGCATTGTCAGAACAGGCGTCGAAGAGTTCACTCTCCGCAAAAACGGCCACCGGGTGAGCCTATTGGGTGAAGGCCGGCTCGTCAATCTGGCCACGGCCGAAGGCCATCCTTCCAGCGTGATGGACATGAGCTTCGCCAACCAGGCGCTCGGCGCCGAGTACATCGTGAAAAACTATAAGCGTCTGGAAAAGAAGGTATACCCTGTCCCGCCTGCAATCGATAAGGAAATCGCGCGGCTCAAGCTTTCCGGGATGGGCGTGGCGATCGATACATTGACGCCGGAGCAAAAGAAATATCTCGCATCCTGGGAAATGGGCACCTAACGCGGGTCCTGCCGCTGACCAGCCTGGTCGGCTTCGCACCCCGCCCGATGTAGGGACCCCCGCTGCGGGTGCTTGGTGAAGGCCGCGTCTCGGCGCGGCTGGGTGGGCGGGTGAGAAAGTTGCCCAGCTCGGCGCCACCCATATCAATCCCATTGCCACGTCTGCTCGTGTGAAGGAAAAGAAGAAGGCCGCCTCCGTTGAGGCGGCCTTTGTATTTTTTCGGCGGGATAGCACTTGTAACTCAAGTCCCCTGGCAAACCCCTGTCAGACAAAGCTGATTTGCTTTTCGGATGAGCTGACCCGTGTTAGGCTGGTTCCGTCAGCTTCACTATGGGAGGGATTGCCATGCTGGACATCATTCTCGTCGCCGCTGCCATGTACGTAT
>DASUXH010000228.1:0-3288 GCA_036378015.1 Nitrospira sp.
ACGTCGTCGCCTATGCCACTTTCGTGTTGTTCACTCCCTGGAACCAAAACTTCGATCATGATCTTCCGTTGGTCCATTCGCCGACCCAGTGGCCTTTACCGGTCGACCTCGTGCTGGTCCTTGGATTGGTGGCAGCCACAATATTCTCGTCGCGTCGACTTCCTCTCGTGAGCTTCGGCCTGGCATGGTTTTTCATACAGTTGCTGCCGACAAGTATGATCCCTCGAAATGATCTGCTGAGCGAGCGCAATTTGTACCTGCCTGTGATCGGGTTTCTGCTCGCATGTGTCGCGAGTGTGTCACAGGCCACCCAATGGTTGACGAAGATGCAACCACCGTTCCTGGTGCGCCTCGGGTCGACGGCGTTGGTCACAGTATTGACCCTTGCCCTCTGCTTTTTTTCCTATCAACGCAACCTGCTCTATCAGGACCCGCTGTTGCTCTGGTCGGATGCAGTCAAAAAATCTCCAAACAAGGCGAGGCCACACAATAACCTGGGCTATGCCTACTCCTTGCACGGGGACTGGGACCGCGCAATCGACGAATTTCGGACGGCGGCAAGACTCGATCCGGATTTCATCCTGGCTCAACAGAATCTCCGCGATGCGTATCTTCGCCATGTCGGACGCCAGTAGCGCATCTTGCCACTCCTGCTTCAACCGTTCGCTTCCTGCAAAACCGCATGACCGTAGTGCAGCAAGCTGGTAGCCTGCGTCCATTGGTCCATCAAATTCAGTCCAACCAGCAGCAGGCGGTGCCCGTCTTTGAACATGCTGGCGATAAGGCATCGACCGGCCTTGCTCGTATAGCCCGTCTTCACACCGTTCACATCCGGATCGACCAATAATTCGTTGGTGCTGTGCAATGACATCTTTCTTGCACCGTCCACCGTGGCGATGTCGCGAATTAGCGTCCGGACCATCATCGAAAAAAACGGCTGTTGCAGTGCCTGTTCGGTGAGCTTCGCCAGGTCGGCAGCAGTCGAATAGTGCTCTGGAGCGTCAAACCCGCAGGGATTGACGAAATGGGTATTCGTCAGTCCCAGCTTGCGAGCACGTTCGTTCATCATTAAGACGAACCGTCTATCGTCCGTTCCGATATGCCAAGCCACCGCCTCGCACGCATCGTTTGCGCTCGCCACCAGCATCGCGGTCACCAGATCACGCAGGAGAAATTCCTCTCCTGCGCGGAAATGATAGGACGAGTGATGCACGATTGCTCGGCGATCGATCTTCACCACTTCTTGAAGAGGAGCAGCTTCCAGCGCCACCAGCGCCGTCATGATCTTGGTTAGGCTAGCCGGAGGAAGCCGCTGGGTCGCGTTTTTCTCTAAGAGGATCCGCCTGGAATTCAGTTCGATCAGGTACAGGGCCGACGCCTTGATGACCGGTCGTTCCGGCAGATTGGGAAGAGAGTCACCGCTGTGGCTGGCAGCAGGCCACAGCGCCTGGGTCATCATGGTGCAGGTGAGGAACAGCGATCCGCCGAGCAGCCGCAGGTCCATGCGCCGCTCGCCTAATGACCGAACAAGCCCTTCATGAAGTTGGTCGCCTTGTCCACCCCTGATTCGGCCGGCGCTTCAGGTTCCGGCGTCGCAGGTTCTTGTGGCGTCACAACCTCAGGCCGCGATCCCGGTTTTCTGGTACTGGGGGGAGGCATCCCGCTCGTATCCGGACGACCCATGGATTGGCCCTGACGTCCCATCATCCCCATCATGCCGCCCATGTCGAATTTCGTGAACCCATCAGGAATTTCGAAGAGCTTCGGATCCTGTCTGCCGACCTGAAGGTTGCTGAGCTCGGTCAACATCCTCTTCTTGTCGTTGCCTTCCTTATAGAGGAGATCTTGTTTGACGTTGATGCCTTCCCTGGTCCGCCAGGAGAAGCCACCGAATTTTTTGCCGTCCGTGCTGGTCGCGATGGTCTTGTATTTCGTCACCCTGACGCCGTTCAAGGTTTCTTCCCCCATCGCCGTGTCTTCGTAGGTCCATTGCGACGTATCACTCCCTTTCGATGGACCTCCGCCGATCGGATATTCCATGTACATGTTCTCGGACGGCATGAGCATCCACATCACTTTGTTGTCATACCGAAATATCTGAACCGCGCCCTCGCCGGAGCCCGTCAGCATTTCCTTTCGTTCCTTGGTCGCCGTCACAAAAATCTTTTGCTTCGTCGTTCCTTCTTCGTTTTCAACCGTTGCATCGGCCGAATACTCGGCTTGGGGACGATTCATTGGCGTCGCCTGTGCTGGCACCCAAGCCGAGAGTGTCGCGAGCACGAGCAGGACGACAAGGATATGTGGCATGGCAAACTCCTTTTGAAAGGTTTTCAGGCGGATTCAGATGACTTCACTAAACTGGTTGTATAGGACAAAGGCCGACGTGGAAGGGTATCGCTGGTAGGAAAGGAAGTAAAGAGGGAATTCCGTAAGAAACATCCATCAAGTTTGCCGGTCTCACTTGCCCGACTGCTGAATCAGCTTCGCCACAAGCGCCGTCCATCCGGTCTGATGGCTCGCGCCGATGCCGGCGCCGTTGTCGCCGTGGAAGTATTCGTAAAACAACAGATGGTCCCGCCATTGAGGATCTCGTTGGAACAGGGTCTCTCCGCCGAACACCGGCCGGCGGCCTTCGGCATTGCGCAGGAACAGACCGATCAGGCGCCGGGAGAGCCCCTGTGCCACCTGTCCGAGCGTCGCGTGCCGGCCCGACCCGAACGGATACTCCACCTGATAGTGATCACCGAGGAAGTAATGGAACTTTTGGAGAGATTCGATGAGCAGGAAGTTGACAGGGAACCAGATCGGCCCGCGCCAGTTGGAATTGCCGCCGAACTGCGGAGTGCTCGACTCCGCCGGTTCGTAATCGACACGGTGCTCATACCCCATCATATTCAGAATGTACGGATGATCTTTGTGGTAACGCGACAAGGCGCGTATCCCGTAGGGAGAAAGAAATTCGTTTTCGTCGAGCAGGTATCGCATGACCGAGCGCAGGCGATGCCTGTTGACGAGCGAAAGAAAGCGACGGACGCCGCCTCTATGGCTCTGCGTTTCCACGTGCTGTGAAAATTCCGGCCGGTTCTCGAGGAACCACTGCATCCGATGTTTGAATCGAGGAAGACGGTCGATGAGGGCCGAATCGAGCGTTTCCACTGCGAACAAGGGGATCAAGCCCACCATCGAACGGACCTTCATGTGAGTCGTTTCTCCATTCGGCATATGCAGTACGTCGTAAAAAAACCCGTCGGTGCGATCCCACAGTTCGATGTGCTTGCCGCCGATGTT
>DASUXH010000229.1:0-7167 GCA_036378015.1 Nitrospira sp.
CATTCAGAAGCGTTTGATACCTAGGAGCCGACATTTTGTGCGACTGCGGGAGATTCACCCACAATTGAATCGCGCGGAACGTACCGCCCTGTTTCGCCCACTGCGCTTCGTGTAGTTCCTCGTGCACAACGCCCGAGGCCGCCGTCATCCACTGGACGTCTCCAGGCCCGATCACACCGGCGTTGCCGGCCGAATCCCGATGGGCGACAGACCCGTCATACATGATGGTCACGGTTTCAAACCCCCGATGCGGATGTTCGCCGACTCCACGCGAGTGGTCCGTCGGCGGGAATATCCGCGGGCCCGCATAGTCCAACATAAGAAATGGATCGACGGCTCGATCGAGATCGTTGCTCGGAAAGAGATTGCGCACCGGAAATCCGTCGCCCACCATGTGCGTCGACCCGGGATGGTAGATTCCCTGAACGTCCTTCGTTGTCGTTACGTCCGTTGTCATGATGCGCCTCCTTCGATGCCCCCCAGCATGATAACGGCGGGGTGGGCGGCCGTGAACCTGGTGAGAAACCCAGCTGATTCTCCAATCCGTCCCTCCACGTCGATCCGAAACAGCCACAGGCCAAGATAGTTCTAGTTAGAACATAGTCAAGCGGGGGCTAATCTAACGTCTGGCGGTAACGTCGGATCCCGACTGCCAGTGCAAGGATAGCAAAGAGGACGATCTGCCACACCTGGAGGCTGACCTCCTCGAATCCATTGCCTTTAAGGAGGATGCCCCGCACGACTCTGAGAAAATGAGTCAATGGGAGTACTTCGCCAATGGTCTGAGCCCATTGAGGCATGCCTCTGAACGGAAACATGAAGCCCGAGAGGAGCAATGAGGGCAAGAAGAAGAAAAACGACAACTGGACGGCTTGAAGCTGATTGTCCGCCAGCGTGGAAAAGGTAATGCCCATTGCCAGGTTTGCGGTGATGAAGACGAACGCCACCAGCAGCAGCACGCCCACATTGCCGAGCATCGGCACATCAAACAAGAGTCGGGCGGCCAGCAGAATGAGCCCGACCTGGACGTATCCGACCAAAATATACGGAATGATCTTGCCCACCATGACCTCAAAGGGACGCGTCGGCATCGACAAGAGATTCTCCATCGTGCCCCGCTCCCGCTCTCGAGTAATGGCCAGTCCCGTGATCATCACCATTGTCATCGTCAGCACCACGCCCATCAGGCCAGGCACGATATTGTATTGGGTGATGGCTTCAGGGTTGTATTGCGCGTGGATGCGCAGATCGATCGGCTCGTCGTTCGCCGCCAAAAAGGCGAGGGGCCCCTTGAGATCATGACCCAGCGCCGTCTTGAGAACCGTCCGTAGGGACCCGATCGCATTGCTCGTGGCCGCCGGATCTGTCGCGTCAGCCTCGACCAGGATGCCCGGCCGCTCTCCCCGTAGCAAATCGCGGGTAAAGTTCTCCGGGATGTTCACGACGAATTGCACCTCTCCGCGGGCAAGCACGTCGCGACCTTCCTGCTCGGTGGCCAATTGTCGCTTGAATTCAAAGTAGTCGCTGTTGCGAATGGCGTAGAGCAAGGTCCGGCCTTGCGGACCATAATCGGCCAGAAGGACCGCCGTGGGCAGGCGCTTGGGATCGGCATTGATGGCATAACCGAACAACACGAGCTGGATCAGCGGGACGCCGATCATCATGCCGAAAGTCACTCGGTCACGGCGCATCTGGATGAACTCTTTCACAACGATGGCCCAGAGACGCGAGACCGAGAATCTAGGCGAGATGCTCATGACGCAAAGTTGTCCGGCGCCCGGTTCATGAGGTGAATGAACACTTCTTCGAGACCGGAGTTGATCCGATGCCATTCGTAGGGCGCTCTCTGGAACTGCGCGATCGCAGACTCCAGCGCCTCGGCGTCATCGCCGCTGACGTGCAACCGGTTGCCGAAGGCGACCGCCTGCCGTACCTCCGGATGCCTACGCAGCTCTTCCGCCAGATGGTGTAAGTCCGGTCCGCTCACCGCCCATGTCGTGAGATGGGCCTGTGCGATGACCTCTGAGACCGTGCCGTGCGTGAGCAAGCGTCCATAGGCGATGTACGCCAGGCGATGGCATCGTTCGGCTTCGTCCATGTAGTGTGTCGTGATGAGGAAGGTCAGTCCTTCCGCGGCGAGCTGATGGATCTGCTCCCAGAATTCACGTCGCGCCTTTGGGTCCACGCCGGCCGTCGGCTCGTCGAGCAAAAGGAGCTTCGGTTGGTGAATCAGGCAGGCTGCCAGCGCGAGCCGTTGCTTCCAACCGCCCGACAGTTGACCGGCCAACTGTTGGCGGCGTTCGGCGAGTCCCAGTCGTTGGAGACTCCGCTCGACGGCCTCCCGCCGGTTCCTCACCGCGAACATACGGGCCACGAAGTCGAGATTTTCAGCAATGCTCAGGTCCTCATAGAAGCTGAACCGCTGGGTCATATACCCGACCTCAGCTTTGATCGACTCGCTCTCCCGGATGACGTCATAGCCGAGACAGGTGCCGCTGCCTTCATCCGCACGGAGGAGACCGCAGAGCATCCGGATGAAGGTGGTCTTGCCGCTTCCGTTCGGGCCGAGGAAGCCGTAAATCTCGCCGCGCCGGACCTCGAGGCCGATTCGATTGACGACCGTGCGCTCGCCGAACCGTTTCGTCATGCCGTGGACGTTAATGACGGGCGCCTGTCCGGTCATGTCGTTCATCGAGAGGGTCCGAACTGTACGTCCACCGGCTGCCCCGGTTTCAGCTCCGCCGCCGCCGTCGGATCGAAAACGACTTCCACCATGAAGACCAGTTTGTCGCGGCTCTCCTGGCTGTAAATGACCGGAGGGGTATATTCCGCTCTGGGCGAAATGTAGCTGATCTTCCCCGAAAGCGGTCTAGGGACACCGTCGACCGTCACTTGCGAGTCGTCGCCAGGATGAATCGTTCCGATACGCTTCTCCGGCACGAAAGCGCGGACTTTGATGTTTTCCGGCGGCAGCAACACGACCACGGGTCGGCCGGCAGGCACCCATTCACCCTCTCGATACAACGTGTCAAAGACCAGTCCCGATTTCGGCGCCTGCTGGCGCTTTTGCCCCAGTTCCCATTCGGCCCGGACCAGCGCCGCCTCTCGCGCATGAACCTCGGCTTCGGCGGCGATGACTTGATCCGTGCGCGAGCCGAGCAAGGCTGTATCCAAATCCGCTTGGAGCTGCGCCACCCGCTGTCGGTCCTGATCGCGCGCCGCGCGGGCACGGTCTACTTCCAACTCCACCGCTGCCCCCGGCACGGTCGTCAAGCCTTCCTGCCGCGCCACCTCACGGCTGGAGAGCCGTAATGCCGCCTGAGCTTGTTTCAGTTGCGCCTTAATGGACTCGATTTCCGTCGGACGCTTTCCTTTTCTCGCGTCCTCGAGATTCGCCAGAGCCTGGCTCAGTCGTCGTTCAGCTTCGTCTCTCGCCGCCTTTTCCGACACCCGTTCCAAAGCAAATAACGCCTCTCCCACGCGGACCTGCGCCCCGCGCCGTACGGTCAAAGATTCCAGTGCGCCGGCAAAAGGGGAGGCGACATAGACAAACTCCCCTTCGACATACCCTTGGACTTGGTCGGAAGCGGGCCGTTGGCAGGCCACCAACAGGACCGCTGCAATGACGTGGCCTGCCACACAGACCCAAAGGCGTCGGCCGATATGCAGCTTGACCATCATGGCAGTCATCTCCGCACCATGGCCCCTTCTAAGACGACGCGAATGATGGTCGAGTAGCCCTTTTCGAGTGTCAGGCCGAGTTCGGTTACTCTCGACGGAATCATGATGGCCTCGACAGCGCCGAGCAAGATCTCAATGAGCAGGACGACAGAGATGTCTTTGCGAATCAGGCCCGCCTTCCTCCCCTTGTTGAAGAGGGCGGCGACATGACGGCGGATCAACCGACGCCGGCGATGTTCGACGATCCGGAACAGGTCCGGCGATTCACGACCTAGATCCCGGACGAACGAGGGGTGGATCTCTGACGTGTGCCGCTGTACCCGATGGAGAAACCGATGAATCGCGCCCTCCATATCGGAGGAGTCCTCCGCTGCCAGCCGGCCAAGATCCTTTTCAACCTCATGAAATTTGTCTTTGAGCACCGCTTCCAGGAGCAACGATTTGCTTGGGAAGCAGCCGTATAGGGTCTTCTTGCTCATTCGGAGCTCGGAGGCAAGATCGTCCATACTGACTCTTCTAAAACCGTGGAGGAAAAATTCACGCCGCGCCGCGGCGATCACCTGCCGGACGACGGTCGGTCCGGCCTGCTTGTCATATCTGGAGACCTGTGCATGCATGGTGAACACCATGGAAACTTCTAGAGTACTACAAGTTTCCAGTGCAGGATGTCAATGAGTCGCCGAGGCCGGCGTCAAATTCTTGCTCGTTCTCTCCTGTCGCATGCGGGTGGTAGCGAAGGGACCTCGACCGCCCGGAGCGGGGCCCCACACCGGGCGGGGTGCGAGGACGGTTCGGGGTCCCTTCGCTGACAGGACCCGCGTGGATTTATTTTCTTTCCTTGATGGCCCGCTGGACTTCTCGGCCGGCCTCACGGGTCTTGATGGTCTCGCGGCGGTCGTATAACTTCTTGCCCTTGGCGAGTCCCAGTTCAATTTTTGCGTATCCGCGCTTAGAGAAGTAGATGCGGAGGGGAATGAGGGTCAGCCCTTTTTGCTGGGTCTTACCCAGCAACTTGTGAATTTCGGTCTTGTGAAGCAGCAGCTTTCGAACGCGTGTGGGATCATGGTTCATGATGTTTCCGTGGCTGTATGGACTAATATGACATTGGTGGAGGAACACTTCGCTCCCCCGCACGGATGCATAACTGTCTTGCAGGTTCACGCGGCCCTCGCGCAGCGATTTCACTTCGGTGCCCTGCAGCATAATCCCCGCCTCATAGCGCTCCTCGATGAAGTAATCGTGAAACGCCTTGCGGTTCGTCGCCACGACTTTGTCAGAGACGTCTTTGCCTTCTGTCATGATTTGCCCGTCAGCCCGTCGCCTTGACCTGGCGATGAGTGCCGCATAAGATTCGGCATGCGCGCCTCCGGTTCGCTGGATTCGTTCAGCACCATTCTCTCAAGCCTGGCGAAACGTCTCGGCCTTCAGTCGCATCTGTTTGAGCTGCGTCTTCAGCAACAATGGCGTCATATCATCGGGGAGCCGGTCGGTTCTCATACCTGGCCCGTGCAAGTCCGCTTCAAAAAACTATACCTCGTTGTCAGGAATTCCGTCTGGCTGCAGCAACTCGTCTTTCTCAAACCCATGCTTCTGGCCAAGCTCAATGAACAGGCCGGATCGGAGGTGCTGACCGACATCGCTTTCCGCGTCGGCGAGATTCCTGATGCAACGACCGTGACACCCGCGCCATTACAGGAACGCGTCCAGGTGAGCGACGCTGCCATGGTGGAGGCCCACGCCCATGCGGCCGCCGTGAAGGACCCTGAGTTGAGAACGCGGTTGGCCTCCGTCATGGCCGAAGCGTTTTCGCGGTCAGCAGTCAAGGATGACCGTCTGCCGCCTGCTTGAACAATTGCCGGGAGTACGCCGCCGTGGCCGCAGAATCCGGCCCATCGACCATCGGGCCGATCCTTCCCTCTTCCTCCGTTTCTGTCAGCTGATAGAAACCCCGTAGCG
This sequence comes from Nitrospira sp., assembly GCA_036378015.1. GTDB lineage: Bacteria > Nitrospirota > Nitrospiria > Nitrospirales > Nitrospiraceae > Nitrospira_C. The sequence goes on from DASUXH010000229.1 coordinate 5,638, forward strand.
CCCGCTTGAATCCGGCGCGGACCTCTTGGTCTTCACCGGTCAAATATTTGTGAAGGATCGGCGCCTCGGCCCACGCATCGTGAGTGAAAATATAAATGGTGACCCGACGATAGCGGCCGGAGGGATCATCGGGGGTCGTCGGCCGGATCTTCATCGGGCCGAAATTCCGGGACTCGCGACCGACCTTTCGGAAGCGCTCGATGAGCGTTTCAATTTCGGTGTCGCTTGTCCAGGCCGGAACATGGACGGAGACGGCCGTGCCTTCCTGAGAACCGACGCTGTAGGGCGGGATCGATCGGTCCGGACGGCTGAGATACATTCCACCCCAGATCAGCGCAAACGAACCGAAGAACACCATCAAGGCGAGTTTGACGACCGTATCGAGAGGCTTCTTCTTTGAAGAGGAGACCTGGGATGTGGGTGCGTCGTTCATGGAAGAACGGGGTAAGGCAGGCGCGGCCGGTTATTGGCCGGCAGGCGCTTCTTCAGGACCCGCCTCTTCCCGTTCTCCGCTGTCCGCCAAACGCGCCACGGCAACGACCCGATCCTCCTCGCCGTCCAGGTCGAGAATTCTCACGCCTTGCGTATTGCGGCCGATTTCCCGGATGTCGCCGACCTTGCACCGGAGCACTTTGCCCTGCGCCGCCATCAGCATGATTTCATCGCTGTCCCTTACTTGAAGGAACCCCACCGCGAGCCCGTTGCGCTCGGTGGTCTTCACGCTGATGATACCCTTGCCGCCGCGCCCTTGAACGCGGTATTCGCCGACAGGGGTGCGCTTCCCGTAACCGCCTTCGGTCACCGTCAGAATGGCCGTCGTTGAATCAGGGTTGATCGTTTCCATTCCGATCACTTCGTTGCCTTCTTCCAGCGTGATTCCCTTGACGCCGTATGCCGTCCGTCCCATCGGCCGCACGTCGCTCTCGGAAAACCGGATGGTGATGCCTTGTTTCGTTCCCAGCAGAATCTCCCGCTGGCCGTCGGTCACCTGCACGCCGATGAGTTTGTCGCCGTCTTCCAAGCCAAGCGCGATGATGCCGCCTTGCCTCGGATTGCTGTAGGCGGCGAGTTCCGTCTTCTTGATGAGGCCGTTCTTGGTCGCCATGACCACGAACCGATCCTCCGAATATTCCTTGATCGCCAAGGTCGCGGTGACCTTTTCGTTGCCGGCGAGCGCCAAGAGATTCACCAGCGCCTTGCCCTTCGCAGCGCGGCTGGCTTCGGGAATCTCGTGCACTTTCAGCCAAAACACCTTGCCGGCATCGGTGAAGAACAACAGCGTGTCGTGGGTCGACGCCGTAAACAGCGTCTCGACGAAGTCTTCGTCCTTGATACCCATGCCAATCTTGCCTTTGCCGCCGCGCCGCTGGGCGCGGTAGAGAGACGCCGCATTACGCTTGATGTATCCGGCGTGAGAAATCGTCACGACGGCTTCTTCCTCGGCGATCAAATCTTCGAGACTGATTTCCGCCTCTTCCTTCACAATCTGCGTCTTGCGGTCGTCTTTGTAGGGTTCACGCAGCTGCGTCA
>DASUXH010000230.1:0-9876 GCA_036378015.1 Nitrospira sp.
GACCCGATTGAGCGCTACAGTCAACACATGCGCCGAACAACACGGCACGGGAGGCAGCGATGATCAGCTTGGTGGAGTTCGTATCGATCTGCGGCGTGGCGAGTTTGACGGCTGCCGGAGCTTCACAGGGGCTTCAGCGTCTCCGGCGAACCAAGATACAGCGCTCAGAGGAGCGAGTGGGCGTACCCATCGAAGAACCTTCCGGACGACCGGCTCCAGGGAAATGGCACGAACCGCGTGACAGGAAACGACACGCCGTGAACTGCCGAATCGAATACGTCCTTGAGCAGGTCCGTCATGAAGGCATGCTGGTGGACATGTCGCTTCGCGGATGGCGCGCTCACGCGATGCATCCGGTCGCCAAAGGCGCAGCAATGACCGTGGAAATCATGTGCTCTGAGCCGGCTCAGCGCATTCTAATTGAGGAAGCGGTTGTTCGATGGACGGATGGCTTTGAGTTTGGTGTGGAAGTCACCCGTATCAGTCCGGACTCGGCGGCGAAGCTCAGCGACTACCTGAACATGCATTATCCGCAAGAAGAGCCTTCCCCAATGTACGCGCTTTCACCGTTTTCCTATAGCTAGGCGACAATTCCGTCACATCGATGCCTTTGCTCTGTCTCGAAGGTCAGGTATCATAGGTCAGGTATCATGCGGCGCGGCCGAAATGATGCCGACACATTTCGGTCATGGCCGACACGAGATGATCAACGGCCTCTGTCACGCAGCTACTGGCCTTGTGTGAGGGCCCCTTCCCGCCTGCCCAAATATCGGGCGGGTGTTCGATCTCCCGCACATTCTGGCAAAACTGGGCGATGGATCGCTTCCAAAACACGCCGTCGCTTCCCTCGTCCAGAAAATGTTCTCGGTCCTCGGTAAAGGGACGGTCAAATTCCCGTGCCCGCATTTGCCACATCTGTTCCATGGCATCCTGCCGTTCTTGGCTGAACTCAAGGCCGGTGGCCCGTTCATTCAAGGCGGCAAACAAGCCCCCGATGACACGCTCCACCTCGGGACCGGGAAACATTCCAACGCAGGTTTGGACGATGAGATACTTATGGAAGAGAAACACTTCCGCGCTGATCCGTGCCTCGTTGGCGGATGGATCGTATGCGCGCGCTAACTCCTTGAGGGCTTCTCCCGAAGGTCCTTCAAGACTTGAACCCAGCAATCTCGCCAGTTGTCGTCCGATTCCAAGATAATCCACGGGTACGGCCGGCTGAGTCATAGAAGTGAGGATCCTTTGTCAGAGAACCGATTGGCGTTGCGGCATTGTGGCTTGAGTGTTCCCATCCTCTCATTCCCTCGTAGAATCCCCAAGACAAACTACGATTCCCGACGTGAGGTCGACCTCCCCGGCTGGCAGCGGCCCCCATAGCCTGCTAGGATGACGGGTCATTCTCGGAAGGGAACGGTCGACGTGCCCCATCCTACTGTAACGGCATCGCCTTCGGAGACCCTCCTCGTGGAGGGGGCCAGGCAAAACAATCTGAAAAATATTTCGCTCAGCCTCCCTCACAATCAAGTGACGGCCGTGACAGGCCTATCGGGATCGGGGAAATCCTCCTTAGCGTTCGATACACTCTTCGCCGAAGGTCAGTGGCGCTACGTCGAGTCTCTTTCGACTTACGCGCGAATGTTTCTCGACAAGGTGGCACGGCCGGACGTGGATCGCGTGCTGAACGTCCGCCCCGCCATTGCCATTGAACAAAAAAACCAGGTGAGAACAGCGCGCTCGACGGTGGGCACGGCCACCGAAATCGCCGACTTGCTCCGGCTGCTGTTTGCAAAAATCGGCAGACCAATCTGTCCCGACTGTCATGAAGAGGCCCGCGCGTTTCATCCTGATACGGTCGCGTCGGACCTGCTCGCGCGCTTTTCCGATCTCAGAGCCATGGTCCTCTTTCCCTTGGCCACTCCCTCGGCCAAGAGCGAGCCTGCCTTTGTCCAGTCACTTCTGACCAGAGGGTTCACCAAAGTCAGGTTCGGAGAAGAAACCGTAGACCTTCATGGGCTCAAGGTCCCTGCACTTTATCGTCACTCCAGCATGTACGTGGTCCTCGACCGGCTGGTCATCCGGGACGACAATCGGTCACGTCTCTGCGAAGCGGTTGAGACGGCCTTCCGTGAAGGCGACGGCCGTTGTGCGGTTGACGTGATCGGTCAGGGATTGCGCACCTACCATGCGGGATTTCGCTGCCAACGCTGCGCGCGCACGTTTGAACCGCTTCGCCCCGTGCTGTTTTCGTTCAATCATCCGCTCGGGGCCTGTCCGGAATGCAAAGGTTTCGGCAACGTCCTGCGCTATGACCCCGCGCTGGTCATTCCCGACCAACAGAAGTCTCTCGTCCAAGGCGCCATTGAGCCGTGGAGTAAACCGGGGACGGACTGGTGGCAGAAACAGATGCTCCTCGCCATGAAGCGAAAAGGTGTGGACCTGACCGTCCCCTTCAGACTTCTTGAAAAGCAGACCCAGCGGCTGCTGTGGGAGGGAGACAAGTCGTTCGACGGAATCAACGACTTTTTTCAATACCTCGAAGGCAAGCGGTACAAGCTGCATGTACGCGTCCTGCTCAGCCGCTACCGCACCCCGTTCGAATGCCCAAGCTGCCGAGGCAGCCGGCTTAAGCTTGATGCCGGCTTCGTGAAGGTGGCCGGCGCCGATATCCGACAGGTGACGGAGATGACGATCGAAGGCGCGATGGGCTGGCTCACGTCTCTCACCTTGCGCCCCTATGAATACGCGATTGCGGCGGATCTCCTGGGACAACTGAAGGCCAAGCTCGGCTTTCTCCTCCGAGTCGGCCTCGGTTATCTTACACTCGGCCGTCAAACCAAGACATTATCCGGCGGCGAAGCCCAGCGCGTCTCTCTTGGCAACCAATTGGGCGCCCGCCTGGTCGGGACGCTCTATGTACTGGACGAGCCGACGATAGGCCTCCATCCCAGGGATACCGAACTCCTGGCCGGAATCTTGAAGGACCTGGCGGGCGCGGGAAACACCGTCGTCGTGGTCGAACACGATCGTCAAATGATCGAGTCGGCCGACTATATCGTCGAACTGGGGCCGCAGTCCGGAGAAAAAGGCGGCGAAGTCGTGTGTGCGGCGCCGGCCCAAGACTTTGTGCACGACCGGCGTGCGATCACTGCGCGCTACCTCAGAGGCGAAGAGCAGATTCCAGTGCCGCGCACTCGACGTTCAGGGTCGGGGAAATTTATCGTGATCGCCGGCGCGAGCGAGCACAATCTGAAGAACGTTGTTGTTCGGTTTCCTCTTGGCATGCTGATCTGCGTCACGGGAGTGTCCGGATCGGGCAAGAGCACGCTCGTTGAAGATACCCTTTATTCCGCGCTCGCACGCGCGTTTCGCGTCGAGACCCTTCCGATGGGACGCTTTACCGCCATCAAGGGCATCGAACACCTAAAAGGCGTCCGCTTGATCGACCAGCAACCCATCGGGAGAACACCCCGGTCCAATCCGGTCACCTACCTTAAAGCTTTTGACGACATCAGACAGCTCTTTGCCGCTGAACGCGATGCCCTGCGGCAAGGATTCACCCCGGGACATTTTTCATTCAACGCGGCAGGCGGCCGATGCGAGCGCTGTGAAGGCGCCGGCGTTGAAAAACTGGAAATGTACTTTTTTGAGGACATGTACGCGCCCTGTGAACGTTGCGAGGGCCGCCGTTTCAAGCCCGAAATCCTGGCGATTCGCCATCGAGGCAAGACGATTTCTGAGGTCCTGAGCATGACGGTCGACGAAGCGCGTGCCTTTTTTTCCGGGACGCCAAGGCTCCAAGAGCGGTTGCATTTGCTGTCCTCCATCGGTCTAGGCTATCTGCGGCTCGGCCAATCGGCAACTACCTTGTCTGGCGGAGAAGCGCAGCGACTCAAAATCGCGGCCGAACTCAAAGACCCGAACGCGAAGGATCTCCTGTACATCATGGACGAACCGACCACTGGATTGCACATGGACGACGTAAAGAAACTTCTCGCCGTGTTGCATAGATTGGTAAACGCGGGCAACACTCTGGTTGTGGTGGAGCACAATCTCGACGTGATCAAGTCAGCCGACTGGATCATCGATTTAGGACCGGAGGGAGGAGAGGCGGGAGGCCACATCGTCGCCGAGGGCCGTCCCGAACAGGTGATGAAGAACGCCGCGTCTGTGACCGGCCGGTGTTTGGCCCCCATGCTGGAACCGGCTGGCGCGAGCTAGTGCTCGGTCGTTCCAGCCTGGCTGGGCGGACGCTCTCCGGACAGTTTCTTGTGCAAGTATTTCTTGCTCACGCTGGTAATGAGAAAGGCAAGCCCTATGGCAATCGGCACAAACACCGCCGAGACGAGGTTGGCATTGCTCAGCCATCCCATTTCTTGAAAGCCCTTGAAGAGATAGCCGCCTAAGCCTGCTACATAGTAAGCAATCACGATGACCGACAGTCCTTCGACGGTATGCTGCAGGAGCACCTGGCTCTTCGTGGTTTTATCGACGCTCTGCAGTAGTGCGAGATTCTGTCCCTCCAAGATCAAATCAACTCTGGCACGAATGATCGAAATGATGCCCTCGAATCCCGCCCGCAGGGTATCAATCCGCCTCAACAGCTGCTGATAGCCTTCGGCGACGCCCGTAATTCCGCCGAGGACGTAATCGGAGACAGGCCGATAGGTGTCCAGCGCCTTCTCGGTCAAAGAGGCCAGCGTCGTGTGCACGATCTTGTCATAGGGAACGGAGGCCGACAGTTCAAAATGCAGCTTGCCGGCGATGCGGTTCGTTTTCAAGAGATCCTGCGTCAGACTGTTCAGCCAGCGCTGCAGCGTCTGAGAATCAGCATGCGCGATGTGCCCGCTGATGATTTCCCGCTGTTTAAGGTGCACTTGTTCAAACTTATAGACCTGGTCGATGGCAGCCGAAAACAAAGGCTTCTGCATGAGAAGAAGATGATAGTAGGTTTCGATCCGCACGACGGCGTCGACGATTTCCTTTAACCGCGATGCCTGCACGTGCGATGGACCGAGGGCTACCCAGTACCGTTCCCGGTCGAACTCGTCGGGAGTAAAGCTGGTGACGAGGTGCGTCTGCTCATCGAGAATGCGGCTGCCATAAAGCACCGGCCCCGGCAACATTGACCGCATCCGCTCGCGCGTCGGCAACGGGTCGGAGGAAAGCAGGATGTCCAGCCGGCACACTTCCGTTCCGAGAAGCTGAAGAGGGAACTTATAATTGGGGAACGTCAACGGACCGAACGTCACTGATGAGTTGGGCAAGTGCCAGATTTGGTAGTTATAGTACTCCGTATGCGCCTGCCAGATGAGAATCAGTCGTTCGCCGTTGTCGGCTTCTTTGACGCCGTAGCCAAACGCGTCCCGCAGCATCATGTTGTCCGACGATACGCCGAGCGCCGTCAGAGAGGATTGAAACTCTTCCCGGCTCACCTTGCGCTGCGCGGGCGGGTCCGCCATGCGGAAGGCTTTGTAGTGCACGTGCGCAGGCGCGCGTAGCCAGTCGGCAAGCGGCACGTGAGGACGTTCGTGCAGTTTCTTGATCAGGACATCGGTCCCCGACTGCGGTGCGTTCTGAGTCATGCGCTCTTGTCCTTCCCTTGCTGGTTACAGGCCCGGCCGCTTCTCCGCCGTGACGGACAGCTCCATCGGGCTGTTGGCGCGCCGGACTTCCAGCTGGAGCGTTTCGCCTGCTTCCACATGACAAAGCCGCTTCGCATCGCGATCCGTTGGAGCCGCCGCCAACGACACGCCATTACAGGCCAGAATGCGGTCGCCGATTTTTAGTCCCGCCTTCTCCGCCGGCAACCCGCTGCGAAGCTCCCTGACCATGTAGAAGCGTGTCCCCTTCTCTTCCATCAGTTCCCAATTGACCCCGATTCGTCCCGACCCCAGCAGACCGGTCTGCGACCCGAAGCGGGCAAGAATGCGATGCACGATGAGACGCGCCGAGCCTTCAGGATCATCGGTCGTGAAATCGGCCAGATGGCCTTCACCATTGAACAACAGCTGTCCGGTCTCAACGTCGATCATCCGCAACGAGAGCGAGACCTTGTTCGTGCGAGACTGTTCTTGACGCTCCCATTGCTGCACGCCGCCGACGATGATGGCCTGCGCGCCTACGAGTCTTCCTACTTTGAGCACATTCGCGTCGTCTGCATGCGTCAATTGGATGACCTGTTCCTTCAGCACTTCGTCGAGCTTGGCGCGCTCCACCATATTGATGTCGAGGTCAAGCAAGAGGGTGGTCACAATTCCGGCCACACGCGAGCCTGAACCTGGCGCACTTGGCGCATCCTCCAAGAGCATGACTGCCATCGTCCTGTACCGATCAATGGTGCCCCGATTGATCGGTCCAAGGCCGGTCACCACCGGTTCGGGACGTCCTGTTCTTCCCGACGTCCGGCCGGGTTGATACCCGACCGTTTCGCAGGCTCTGCGCCGCTGGAGAATCGCGGCAGGGGTGCCCCATGCACAAAGCTCCTCGTCGACAAGCACGACATGATGCGGATACTCCCGCTGATGTTCCATCGCCATGTTGGTGAAGGGATAAATGATGCAGCCGCCGATCCAAACGGATATTGGACAAAATCCCAGTTCGTAAAGCCATTGTCTCCGCGCCGTCAATGAATATTCCCAAACCAACATGCGGCCGTCGTCGCGGAGGACTCGGTCCGGCCCGCCGATCTCTTCAACGACCTCGGCTTTCGTCATCGGCACCGACAGTTTGTCTAATTTCGACTCAGATTTGACGATCGTATACGCGACGCCACAGCCGCTGAGCAGCGCGGAAAGCATAAGCACGACGGCAATGAAGCGGGACAACGCACAGCGAAGCGACGAACCGTCGGGTTGCGCGGACATCGCGCCAAGGGTAACACCCTGGCGCCGGACCCAGCAAGCAATGGTACGGAGGTGTCACTGCTAGTTAAGCGAGGGATCGAAAGGCATGTCCGCATACAGGCGGAATTCTTCCCCCAAGGTGCTGACAATCTCTGCCCACACGTGTGTCGGATCTTTTTCAAAGACCATCGCCGGATCAGCGGGGACCGTGATCCAGGATCCAATCCTCATTTCCGACTCCAATTGGCCTGGCCCCCAGCCGGAGTAGCCGACATACGCCCGAAACGCTTCCTTCCCTTGAGTGGTCGTCAAAATTTTATCGACCAGTTCCATGTCTCCGCCTAGACAAACGCCGTCGAAGACATGATGGGAATTATCAGGAAGCTGATCCAACCGATAGAGCAGCATCACTTGATTCGGCTGGACGGGACCGCCAGAAAACAGCACATGACCTTGTCCCTCCAAGACGGGCACCTGTGGAAGCGCTTCGGACACCGACATCGCCGTCGGACGATTCACTACCACTCCAAGCGCGCCTTCTGCGCCATGTTCACAAAGGAGAACAACGGTTTGTCTGAAATTGGGATCCCGCAAATTAGGCGCGGCGACGAGGAAAATGCCTTTCCCGAGCTGAGCCTTCAAGGGAATCTGCATGGGAAATATCCTATCCTCCCGATGTCTCACACGCAAGATAGGAAAAGAAGTCCGAGGTCGCGATCACGAGTAAAGGGATTCGCGCCGGTCCTTGAGGAGATCATTATAGGGGGTGACCGATTTGTTGCGCGCTTCGGCCGGATCGATTTCGACGACGCATAGCGCTTCTTGGTCACGCGGCGCCCTATGGAGAATGGTACCGCGAGGACTGACGATCTCACTGCTGCCGATATACGTGAGCCGGTCTTTTCCGTGCCGCGCTTCGCTGCCTGTCCGGTTACAGGTGACGGCAAAGACGCGATTTTCGAGGCAGCGCACCGGCATGGAATCAGGACAATTCGGCAGCACGAGGTTGGAAGGATGGCAAATGATGTCGGCACCCTTCAACGCCAACGTCCTGGCCGCCTCGGGGTAGTACCAGTCGAAACAGATCATGACGCCGACCTTTGCAGGCCCAATATCCCAAACCTGAAAACCCGTGTCGCCGGGGGCGAAAAACAGCGTTTCCTCAAAAAACAGATGCGACTTACGATAGCACCCGATGAAGCCTTGTGGGCCAACGGCGACGGCTGAGTTATAGCAGGTCGTCCCCGCTCGCTCCGGCAGACCGGCGATGATCACCATCTGTCTGCGCTTTGCGAGCTCGAGCAATCGAGTTGTCGTGGTCCCGGCTGGAACCGGTTCGGCCAAGTCGCGCACTTCATCCGTGGAAACGAATTGATACCCTGATGCGCAGAGCTCGGGCAAGACGAGGAGATCTGCCTCGGTCGTCTCGAGCGCCGCCGCAATCCGGTCGAGATTCTCGGCCACCTTTCCGAATTCCGGATTGTTCTGATAGTACCCGACTCGCATAAAAATCAGGCTAGCGGGTGAGAGGCCTGCACGAAAACACAAAGGGCAAGAGACAATGGGCTCTGAACCTTCCGCCCCTCGCTCTTGCCCTTCGCCGTGAACCTTTATTTGACTTCGGAAAGATGCATGACGGCGGCTTCCGCATGTTGCGTTGCCACGTCGGCGTGACCGGCCTTGCCGTGAGTGACGGCCTCCTTCAATTCCTTGATGCCCTCATCAAGGTGAGGATTCTTGACGCCAGCAGCCTGCGCATGTTTCAGCGCCTCTTCCGCGTGCTGCGCCACGGCATCGGCATGGCCCTGCTTCCCGTGATTCACCGCCCCTTTGGCATGCTCAACAGCTTCATTCACGTGTTTGTTGTCGGCCTGGGCCACCAGCGGCAGACCAAGCAGCGCGGCCACTGCGAATGCCGCCGCTCCACGTCGGATGCTCATCGTCATGGGTTCCTCCTCATGGTTTGAATACGTGTGGACGAACGTCGAATAAATCGTAACTTAGACGAATCACCTTACACAGGCGTTTTTTGAGTGTCAAGAAGGTCGGGCGGGCGCTTCGATGCCCAATACTTTTTGAAGGCCTTGAAAATCTTTTTCGACGGGACAGGCAAAATCGCGGCTCCATTCCCACCAAGACCCCGGATAGTTACGCACCTTCCGATAGCCGGCAAGCTTCAGCACAAAATACAGCCATGACGAGCGGACGCCGCCCGTGCAGTAGCAGACGATGTCGTGATCCGGTTCCAATCCCTTCTCTTCGAGGTGGGCCCTAATGGCCGACAGATCCTTGACGGTGGCGTTGGTATTTAAGAAGCCGTTCCAGGACACATGAATCGCAGAGGGGATATGGCCCGGCCGCGGAATACCCGAGACTTCTTTCCCCAGGTATTCTTCAAGGCTCCTCGCGTCGAGAATCCGCATGTTGGGCTGAGGCTGCTTAACGAGCGCCCGTAGTTCATCCTTGGCGATGATGACAGGGCCAGGTGGCTTGATCGTGAAATTTCCGGGTGACGCCGTCACGCGTCCATGCTCAAACGGCCGCTGCTCGGCCACCCATTTCACCCAGCCGCCGTCAAGAATTCGCATGTTCGTATGCCCAAAATACTCGAGCATCCAGTACATCCGCCCCTCGTCGCCCCAATTATCAAAGGGATTGGAGTAGATGACGACGTCGCTGTCTTGGTTCAGGCCCAGAGCCCGCATTTTCTGCTCCATGCGGTTCATATCAGGGTCCAACAAGCCTTTGGCCACGGCCTTGGGATCACTATACTGATGCCAGGTCGTATGCACGGCGCCCGGGATGTGGCCGCCGTATTCATAGGCGGCATCCCCGCGCACATCAATCACGACAAGCCCCGGCTTTCCCAATTGCCGTTGCAATGAGTCTGTATCAATGAGAAACGGATGGTCCATGGATCCCCTTCAACCTGGCCTGACCGCGGTCACAATTGGTACTGCACCCGCCTCTTCACTTTCAAGTCCTTGTCTTTGTCGCGGCGATCCACCCGCGAACTGATACCCTCGGCCGGGCA
>DASUXH010000231.1:0-2869 GCA_036378015.1 Nitrospira sp.
GCGTAAGTCGTCCCCCAACTCTGAGATGGTGCTCGGTGCCGACGGGATATAGGGTGTTTTCGGCGTCCATACGATTTGGATGGGCGGATACCGCTCGGGGTTGAGGAATTCCGACTCGATATAGAGCACACCCGTGATGCCCTGCGAGGCCAGGCGAAAGCGGAACCCGGCATCAGCGGCCTGCTTCATCATGACGGCTTCGTCGTCTTCCCTGAGATGGGCCGCGACGCTGGGACGAACCGACATTCGCACAACAACGAGTCCCCGATAGGGAAATGAATCCGTCTTTGGATCGAAGATGACGCCATATTCTTCTCTGGCCAGTCTGATGGATTCGACCCGACCAACTCGAACGCCGCGCAGCCTTACCGGCGCGCCGACCTCGAGCCCCTGAACCGATTCGTAGAAATAGGTCTCAACCATCGCGGATCTCTCGAACCATTTTCCCGCTCCGAGGACGATAATGCCCAGCACGGCGATTGCCGTCGCGCCGAGAACAAAAAGACCGATTTTGAAGTAGTGCGCTTGCTGATTCATATTAGTGCCCGAACGCTAGCCGGCGGCCAACGCCTGACGGTTGAAGAACTGCCGTACCCAGGGATTTTCGGAATGATCCCGCAGCTCTTGCGGGCGTCCTTCCGCAATGATGCCTTGTGTCCGTTTGTCCAGCATGATCACGCGGTCGGCAATCGTGTCGATACTGGGAAGTTCGTGCGTGACGACGACAAACGTAATCTTGAGATGCCTCGCGAGGCTGATGATCAACTGATCGAGTTCGGCCGAGGTGATCGGATCGAGGCCGGCAGACGGTTCGTCTAAAAACAAAATGGGCGGATCCATTGCCATGGCCCGGGCGATGGCCGCACGCTTTCTCATCCCGCCGCTGATTTCATCCGGCAGCTGATGCGCGGCCTGACCAAGCCCGACCAATTGCAATTTCATGAGCGCAATTCGGTCGAGGGCCTCATCCGGAAGATCGGTATATTCCTCAAGGGGCAGCCGCACGTTCTCCAGCAACGTCATCGAGCCGAACAGCGCTCCCTGCTGGTACATGACCCCGATTCTGGCCAAAATCTTCAGTCGCTCCTCGCCTTGGGCTGTCACAATGTCCTTGTCTTCAATGCGGATCGATCCCGTCACCGGTCGGTAGAGTCCGATCATGTGTTTGAGCAGTGTGCTCTTCCCCGAACCCGACCCGCCCAAAATGACGAATACCTCACCTGGATAAATATTGAAGGAGAGATCGCGCAACAAAACCTGTCCGTCATACCCTGCGGTGAACTGTCGGACGGCGATGATTGGAGTCTCACTGCTGAATGCTTGATGAATCATCTCAGATTCCCAGACAGTAAAAGATGACTGCGAAGATGCCATCGACAATGGTGATCAGTACCAAACCGCTCACGACCGCTCGCGTCGCGGATTCGCCGACGGCGCCAGCGCCGCTTTTCGTCTGAAGTCCACGCAGGCACCCGATTGCAGCCACGACAACGCCGAACACAAACGATTTCCCGAGCCCGCCGATCAAATCGCCGACCGTGACCGCGCTTTTGACCTGGATGATGTAGGTGACGAGCGGGAATTTCAGCGAGAGCATGACCACCGCGCCGCCGATGAGGCCCAGCAATGTGGCGAACACGGAGAGCAGCGGAGTCATGGCGACGGCTGCGATGACCCGTGGAACGATCAGGAAGCGGACGGGCTCCAATCCCATCGTGGTCAGGGCATCGAGTTCTTCGCTCACTTTCATCGTGCCCAGCTCGGCGGCGAAGGCGGAGCCCGATCTGCCAGCCAGAATAATGGCCGTGAGCAAGGGCCCCAACTCGCGCAGCATGGAGAGCCCGATCAAGTTGGCCACATAGATTTCCGCCCCGAATTGCCGCATGGGGATCGCAGATTGAAACGCCATGATCAGCCCCAAGAGAAATCCGAGCAGCGAGATGATAGGCAGCGCATTCACGCCCGCCAGTTCGGCCGTGTGAAGCGCGTCCTTCCACCGCACGAGGCCGGGGTGACGCGCGGCGCGGGCCAAGGACGCAGAAAGTTCTCCGACGAAGGCGATCAGGACAACGACATCGTTCCAAATCGCCGCAGTCGCCCGGCCGATCTGTTCCACGGGCGAGTCCGCCTGCGAGAGCGGTTCCGGCCGTTGAGTCTCGGTTCGGCCGTACAAATCCAATAACGCGTGATAGGCCGGATCGAGCGACTGAATTTCATACCGCCGTCGCCGGGTTTCTTGGCGGCGCTGCAATTCGAGGAGCAGGGCTGCCCCTGCGCCGTCGCAATAGGTCAGGTGTGAGGCGTCTATGATGAGCCGTTGCGGCTGGTGCTCCTGAAGCAACCGAAGGGCATGGCGCCAGGCTGAACCGGTGCTGGTGGAATCGAGAGAGCCGTTGATTGCCAAGATCAGCGCTCCATCGGAGGAAAAACGCCCCGTAAGGACGTCTTGGGCCATCGCTACCGACCTCATCGCTCCCCCTATCGCCAATCATGTAGAAGGGGTCGAATTGTATGAAAGAACTGGCTAAGGATTCAACCGGAACACGGCAAAGCCATAAAAGACCACAAAGCTTGGAGAATATGTGGCGACTAGGATGAGGTGGGGAGGGGTGAGCCCGTTTAAGAACGAAATTCAGATGGTAATATAGAGACGAGTCATGAAGGACAAGTTCATTGGACGGCTGCTTTCTCGTCGCCAAGCCCTTCGGTGGTTTGGAGGGACCGCGGCCTGGTTAGCCATGGGCGGTATGCTCACTGGCCGAAGCGCAGGCAGTGAACGTCATGCTGTCTGCATGTTTCGCCCTGAGCAGACTGAAGGGCCCTACTTCGTTGATGAAGAATTGCGTCGATCCGATATCCGCTCAGATCC
>DASUXH010000232.1:0-4060 GCA_036378015.1 Nitrospira sp.
CTACCCGCGTGTTTTTCCTTTCACATCATAGACTTGCAGTTTTGTGCGGTTCGCCTGCCGATATGGAATGCCCCTTGCTGAAGCGGTTGTCAGCAGTTGGAGTGCGAACGATGGAGGGATGTATGAACCGCCCTAACCCAAGAACGGATCTGTTCACGCTGATTGGCATGATGGCCACGATTGCCGGGATCTTCATTTGTCTGTTTTTTCTGTTCACACCGGCCACCTTCGGCGCGGTCGAGACCGGTGCAATGATCGACCGATCGCCCGACCTTCAGCTCTCGATGCGCTGGATTCAGCCGATTCTTGGACAGGCCATCGTAGAGGATGCGGTGATTCGGCAGCGCTCGATTGACGCCGGGGCTACGGCGTCGTCCAAGCCGGCCTCAGGCAGCCTCCAGTGGGTCTTAGGCCGAATCGTTGTCGAATTGAACCGATCACGGATGGTCGTCGGCCTGTCCGAGGATGAGCGAATCGTGGCGATTGTCCGTCACGCTGCCCAACAATTTCAGGAAGGTGTCGCAGCCGAAGTTCAGACCACCGCGCGCATTCCGGAACCTCTCAATGTGTTGTAATCGGAGGCCATGATGAACGAGACGATAGACTTTCTGACCCAACATGGCCCGCTCGTGCTTGCCGCTGCGGTGTTCGCGGAGCAGATCGGGTTTCCTTTACCGGCCCTCCCGTTCTTGATTGGCGCCGGCGCTTTGGTTGGGAGCGGCCAGATGGGACTCGGCATGGCAGTGCTTGCGGCTGTTGTCGCGGCAATGGCAGGTGACCAAGTGTGGTTCGAGCTCGGCCGCCGCCGAGGCCGCCTCGTGTTGAACTGGCTTTGCCGTATTTCATTGGAGCCGATGAGTTGCGTCCGGCGGACCGAAGACTTTTTTTCTCGTCACGGTGTCCGTTCGCTGATCGTCGCCAAGTTCGTCCCAGGATTCAGCACGATTGCTCCTCCCCTTGCCGGTATTGTCGGACTCACGGTGCCGCAATACCTGCTGTTCAACGGCCTGGGGACCCTCTTGTGGGTGGGCACTGGAATTGGACTGGGCATGGCGTTCAGCGATCAGCTTGAACAGGCCTTGTTGATGAGCGCCCAGATTGGGCCCGCCATCGGTCTGATCGTGTTGACCGGGCTGGTCGGGTATGTCGTCTACAAGGCGGTCAATCGCTATCGTGCAGACCACATCCGCTCCTCATCGACCTCCGGTCGCTTGGGGCCCGCCAGGAAGCGCCGGGTATTCCCGGTGCCGTGGCGATGACGCTCGACGAGCTTGCCCTCAAACGGGATGAGCTGCCTCGGGACCGCGACGTGATCCTGTATTGCGACTGTCCGAGAGATGCTTCCAGCATTGAAGGCGCGAGAAGACTCCGCAAACTGGGATTCACACGGGTGTGGCCGCTTGCAGGAGGACTCGAAGCTTGGAACGCCGCTGCCACTCATACAACGACGGTCGTTCAGGTGTCCGACCGTGAGGTCGTTCCGGCCTGAACAGTCGCCGGTGATCACACTTTGACAATCGACTCAGCGGAGGAGATCAGATGGAACTGAAAATGCCAACACCGGAACAAGCCCATTGGGGGTTGCGTGCGATGAAAACCATTGCCTTGGCAGACGGCGTACTCGATGACGCCGAGCGGCAGATGCTCGCGTCCGTGCAAACCATCTTAGGGACCAATCATGTCGTCGAAGATCTCGAGCCGATCACGCCGGAGCAGCTGTCCTCAGCGCTTAGCGACCGACAGATCAGGCATCAGTTGGTCCAAGGTTTGATCGTTATTTCGCTGATCGACGGGAACGCGAATGCACAAGAGACCGAAGCGGTCGAACAGTTCGCACGGGCATTAGAGGTGGACGCTCCCGAAGTCCGGGACCTCCGGTACCTCCTCAATGGCGAGATGCTGCGCCTTCGTCTCGACCTGGGGCGCCGATTCTGGCTGAGGGAGAAGGTGAAGGAAATCTGGAAGACGGAACGTATCCGAGGCATTTTCAAATTCGTGCGTGGGATGTTGGGACGGTACGAAAACGCCGCACTTGCCCGCCGGTATCAAGCCTTGGAGCATTACCCTGAAGGGTCGCTGGGCCGGTCGTATTGGGAGTACTGCCGAAACAATGGCTTTCCGCTTCCCGGCGAAAAGGGCGGCGCGGCCGAACAGGTCCTGTTCCATGATTGTGCGCATGTGCTCTCCGGATACGGGACGGCGCCCGACCAAGAGGTGCAGGTTGCCTGCTTCAGCGCCGGCTTTCAACGTCGTGACCCTTGGGCCTTCGTCTTCTTCGTGTTGCTGCAATTCCACGTCGGCATCCGATTGACCCCTATCACTGGAGCGAGAACGGGATTTTTTGATCGGGTGAAGGCCATGATCGCCATCCGGCGCGGAGCAGCGATGACCGTTGATCTGAACAGCGGATGGGACTATTGGCCGGTCATGGCTGAACAGGTCGAGGAACTCCGAAGGCGATATAACATCCTTCCCATAGAAGCATTCCTCCCGGCCGGTTCACCGCCCAAACTGGCTGGAAGCGTGGCATAACCGCTCCCACACCGTGCCGACCCTTCGGCACCTGCCGAATGGGCGGCGAACCAGTCTCGGCACCTCGCTGAATCGTCGCCGCTAAGGTCGAAAGCTATCAAGAGTTTCCTATAGTTAGACGAAGGATAGCGGCGAGAAATGTGGAACGAAGGTTGCTGTGATTATCTTTTCAGAAGACAGTCCTTATGTCAGACAAGCGCGGAGGGCTTCCCATGAAACGTCGGTGGCACAGGGTTGGATCCGTTTTGCTCCCGTTATTGGTGCTCGGTGTTGGGGTCGGCCTGGCGGCCTGGAAGTATGACACCATTCAAGACGGTCAAATCGCCTCGGCCAATCAACCTGAGCCCATGGAGACGGTGACGGTCGCGGTGGCAAAGGAAATCGAGCACCGGCAAACCACGACGTCGATCGGGACGGTCCTGGCGCTGCGCTCGATCACTCTACGGAACGAACTTGCCGGCACGGTGCGGGACGTGCGCCTCACGCCGGGGCAGATCGTTGAAGCGGGGACGGTGCTGGTGGCACTGGATGTGGCCGTTGAAGAGGCTGAGCTGAAGGCTCAGGAGGCACAGGCCGCTCTGGCAAAGACGGTGCTCGATCGCAGACAGAATTTGAATCATGAGATGGCGACGACGCAGGAAGAAGTCGACCGCGCTCGGGCTGACCTGGACGTGGCACGGGCGCAGATCGCTCGCACCAAGGCCATCATCGCCCGCAAGACGATTCGTGCGCCGTTTCGCTCGCGAGTCGGCATCGCCGACGTCCACCCGGGTCAGTATTTGAACGAAGGAACACTGTTGACGACACTCCAGGGAATCGACAACGCGGCGCACGTGGATTTTACCGTGGCGCAGCAGGTCGCTGCCGAGTTGCGAGAAGGCGAACTCGTCGAGGTCTTCGCGGGCGCGTCGGCTCCCATCACCGCCAAGATCGTGGCTCTTGACTCTCGTATTGACCCTGCGACCAGGAATGCGGTCGTGCGCGCGAGAGTCGATGGGGCCGGCAACGGACCCTCCCCCGGCTCTTCGGTGCGCGTCCGTGTGCCTGTCGGTGCCTCACACAAGGCGGTCGCCGTGCCCGTGAGTGCGTTGCGCAAAGGTCCGCAGGGTGACCAGGTCTTCGTGATCACGCAAGACAAGGACGGTCGCTCACGGGCACATGTCCAACAGGTCGAAAGCGGGGCGATGTTCGGGGACGAAGTGGTGATTCTCACAGGACTGACAGCCGGAGAGCAGGTCGCAGCATCCGGATCGTTCAAGCTCCGCGAGGCGGCGCTCGTATCGATTGCCGGCCCCGGAGCCGGAGAACCGGAACGTCGGCAGGCTGTCAGTCTCCACTGAGCCGTTATCGGAAGGACGAGCACGATCATGCACATGCGCTCATTTACCGACATCTTCATCAAGCATCCCGTACTGGCGATCGTCGTCAACCTGGTCATCGTCCTGGCAGGGTGGCGGGCGCTCACGACGCTGCCGGTGCAGCAGTATCCCAAGATCGAGAGCTCCTCCGTCATCATTACGACGGTGTA
>DASUXH010000233.1:0-2706 GCA_036378015.1 Nitrospira sp.
GCAATGTTGCCGAATGGACCGCGGACTGGTATGACCCCCAGTACTACAAGAAGGCGCCGGACCGGAATCCCAAGGGCCCGGAGAAGGGCACACAGCGGGCTTTCCGGGGGGGAGCATGGGTCGATAGCACGCCTTCCGTGCGCCCGGCGCAGCGGAATGGCACCGAGCCGCAGACGAAAATGAACTGGCTTGGATTCCGTTGTGCCCGTGATGTCCAAGACCCGTCAGAGCCGTCCACACCTACCCAAACGAGCGTGCAATAGACCTAGGCTGGCGGTCAGGTTTCCGGCTGTTGGGGCGACTTGGCTTGCCGAAGGGCGTGAACTCGCTGGCTGAATTCCTTGACGAGGACGCCCATCTTCGGATGTGACGGTTCGAAGTCTACCTGAAGCTCATGGTGTTTAAGACCTTCCGTCGCAGTTGGGCCAATGGAAGCCACGACCATCTTCTTGCACGCTTCTCGAAACGGTTGCGCTTTCTGGTCACGCTCCGCCATCTGCATGACGTGGTCGATTTGAGCGGCATTCGTAATCATCATCGCATCGATCGTCCCGTTGAGCACTTCTCCAACCGCCGCTTCGAGCGGCCCCGTGTCTTCCGGAAGCGCCCACCGATACACCGGCACTGAAAACACGTCCGCGCCCCGCTTCTTCAAATCCTCGATCATCTCCGGCTTGGAGACGCCATATTCCTGTATGGCAATTTTTAGCCCCTGTACGGGGCGGTAGTAGTCCAGGGTGGCGATCACATCCTGCCATGTGTTGGGTTCGGGCACCGTGATATTGGCCTCCACGCCCAGCGATTTCAGTACGGTCAGCGGCTTGGGACCGCGCGTGACCACGATGGTTTTCTTGAGCGCTTCGATGATCTCGGCGAGCGGGTACCGAGTCTGGAGCACCTCAAACAGCGCCTTGGCGCCCACACCGGTCATCAGAATCAAAAGGTCGACTTGATGGAGAATAAGTTTCACGCCGAAGCGAAACACCGCGGCATTGTCTTGAAGCGGAATAGGAATTTCCCTCAAGGCGGGGACGACCAGTGGTTCTCCGGCATGCCGCTGGATCAATCTGGCCATGTCGGCGGCCATGCGGCTTTCAAATGACAATATCCGTAACCCTCCAAAGTCGGAGGGAAGCGGAGGCGGTGCGGGAGGCGGTTCTACCTTCGGCGCGATCTCTGCTTTCGGTTGATCTGCTGGTGTTGGCCTGTCCGGCTCGCCGCAAATTGACAGAAGTGCCACGATCTCCGATGCTTCTTCGAGCAATGCTTGGATCGGCTGGTCCTGATCGGTCCCGGCCGCGGCGAGCAATTCAAGCCAAAAGACGCAGTCATCGGCGTCTCCGGACGCGAGATTCCGGTTACGGTGAAAATCGTCCTCCGACCAGGCGCGTGCGAGCGCACGGCAGTTCGCGGCCAAGGTCGTGGCGGCTTTAACCAGCGGTGTTTGAATGGCAAGGGTCTCGGGCGTCTTCGGAAGGGGGCCGCAGAGCTTCAGGATGCCGATGGCGAATTGCTTCGTCTTGTTTCTGAGTTGATCTGGCTGGTCGGATCCGGTCATGACACGGTTGTACCACGACGGCGGCGGAGAGTCTCAGCGCAAATGATTATTTCGCACTGCGGGCGCAGCGGAATCCGGTCGATTCGTTTCTGACGGACGGATCGCTGTCGACCCGCGTGAAAATGCGCACCGTCGGCGTTTCATTCTGCCACCCGGACCCCCTGAGCACCCGCTTTGTGCCCGTCTCGGGTCCCTTCGGGTTTTTGGCGGGACTTTTCTCGTAGTATCGGGCATCGTACCAGTCGTTGACCCATTCCCAGACGTTGCCCGCCATATCGTAGACGCCATACGGACTCTTGCCGGCTTCGTAGCTCCCGACCGGCATCAAGGTCTTCTCGCCGATCCACTGTTGATTGTAGTTGAGATGTTTGGCGGTGGGTTCGACGTTGCCCCAGGGGAAGCGCCAGTCATGGTTGCCCTTCGCGGCCTTTTCCCACTCGGCTTCGGTGGGCAGCCGTTTGCCTGCCCATGTGCAGTAGGCGGCAGCATCTGCCCAATCCACATTGACAACCGGGCGATCGGCCAAGGACTCGGTGATCGCCTGTCCCTGCCAGAGGTTCCTCGTAGGATTCTTCGGATTCTGAGGCACCCGGTGCCCGGTCGCCTTGACGAATTTCAAGTAGCGGCCGTTCGTCACTTCGTATCCATCGATCTCATAGGCATCGAGATACACTTCATGACGCGGGTACTCATCGCGTCCTCCGTCTCTGTCCCCCGGCGGAACACCCATCGGAAAGGGGCCGGCAGGGACCAGCACCATCGGGGCGGCGTCTTTCGCTGAATCGTTTGCCAGTAGCGCGCAGGGGACGAGGAGGAAGACCGAAATAAGCACGAAGACGACAGACATGAAGGACTCCTGCGTGTGCCAGGGATGTATCGTAACACACTGCTGAAGGAGGCCGCAGCGTCTTCGTCCCGGCGAAATTCAGTTTGACGGCGCTCTAGAAGCCCACCTAGTATACGGCAGCAGGCAGTCCACCACATCGTGAGCCCTGCCAATGGAGCGTCATGGGTCCAGCCATGCATCGAGGTTTCCGACATGTGGCCTTGCGCGTCACCAACCTCGCGCGGTCCCGCGCCTTTTATGAGGGACTCCTCGGGATGACGGTCGTCTGGGAGCCGGACGACGACAATCTGTATCTCAGCTC
>DASUXH010000234.1:0-2762 GCA_036378015.1 Nitrospira sp.
ACGCGAGAATAGAAAACAGGGCCTGACGGACCTTGTCCGAAGTGGGCCGCAATGAGGTCCCCCGTGGGCCATTCAAGCGCCGACCTCGGTGGGAACCCGCGATGACTCGCATAACCCGTTCGTTTGATTGCAAACTCGCCCTTTGGAGCACCCGTCGTCGCGTGATGTTCGACAGTCCGATAGGCGAGGTGTTTCAGCAGCGACAAAATCTAACATAGCGTTTTTGAAGGGGTCAAGGTGAGTGTCGTTCATCGGCGTCACGCATGCCCCAGCCGGCGTTCCCAGACCCTCGAAGCGATGCATTACTGGCATTTTGACGCTGCGCGCGAGGCTGATTATAATTCCGCGGTGACTGGACGAGGAAGAGAGAGGTGTGAGAGAGGGCGGGCAGTGCTGTCGTCGGCACCGGCGTGCGCTCGCGTCCGGCAACGCGAGCGGAAGACTAGCGTGTGGCGGCTGACGGTTGCGCCGGCTGCACCGGCTGGGCATCGCGGGCCGCGAGACTCTTGCGCCGGTTGTTGGAGATCGTGCGGTCGATGATGGCGCCGCAGTTGATGCACTTCCAGGCGTAGAAGATCAGAAAGAAATCGGAGAACCGCTCGAGCATCATGAGCCCTTTGCATTTCGGACATTCCATCGAGTCCTCCCTGGTGGCGGTGCGCAGCTGTGGCGAAGCAAAGCAAGAGCCGAACCAATTTTTGGCGATACGTAATTTCAACATCTTAGGCGGTACGTATTTGTTACCAGCGGGCCTAGAGAGGGTGTTCCCTTAGTACAAAAACGTTCAACGTGTCATATTTTTGTTCTCTAAGGAGAGTCGACGTGGGCAGAAAGACCGTCCGGCAAGGGATTGCCCACTGGCCGGAAAGCGAACGTCCGCGTGAGCGGCTCTTGGCGCAGGGCGCCGATACCCTGACGGATGCTCAGCTGCTCGCGATTCTCCTGCGCGTGGGCCGCCCGCGGTCCTCGGCCGTGCAGGTGAGCATGGAAGTGCTGGATCGGTTGGGTGGCATCGCCGGCTTGGCCCATTGCGGCATCGAGGAGCTCTGTGCCGTGGAGGGTGTGGGCCAGGCCAAGGCGGCGCAGGTCAAAGCCGCTCTGGAACTGGGCAAACGGTCATTGGCCTCTCCGCTGTCGACCGGAATGCGGATCTCCTCAAGCCGTGAACTGTTCGACCATTATCACCCGGCGCTGCGCAACCTCCGCCACGAGATTTTTAAGGTCGTCCTTCTGGATGCAAAGCATGCGATCCTGCGCGATGCCACCGTCTCCGAAGGCAGCTTGACGCTCAGCATTGTGCATCCACGGGAGGTGTTCGCGATGGCGGTCAAAGAATCCGCCGCCGCCGTCATTTTCTTGCACAATCATCCGAGCGGCGATCCGACTCCGAGCGAAGAAGATCATGTGCTGACCGCCCGGTTGGTTTCGGCGGGGGACGTGCTCGGCATTCGCGTGCTGGATCATCTGGTGGTCGGTGACGGGCGCTACGTCAGTTTCGCCGACCAGGGCTGGTTGCATCATCATGCATCGCACAAGGAGCAAGCCATCATGTAATGCGTCATGAGTTGCGAGGGTGTGATGCCTGTCGCAACACCAAGGAGGGTTCTATGAACGACCCTGGTGCGAGGTCTCTCAGAAATGTGGCTGTCGTTGCCAATCGAGGGGCAGGCAAAACGTCCTTGGCCGAGGCGATCCTCTTCACCACCGGCGCCATTCCGACTCTCGGTTCGGTGATGCAAGGGACGAGCGTCTCGGATTTTGAACCGGAAGAAATTCATCACCGCAGTTCCGTCAGCACGAGTCTTCTCCGCTGTACCTGGAATCAGACCACGATCAATCTGCTCGATACGCCGGGCGCGCTCAGTCTCCTCGGCGAGTCCATCACGGCACTTCAGGCGGCGGACGGCGTCATCGTCGTGCTCAGTCCCGGCAGCGGCATTCGAAGCGAACTCGTCCGTCTGTGGTCGCAGGTAAAAGCACTCGGCCTCCCGTGTCTCATGTTCGTCAACGACCTGGAGAAAGAATCCGGGTCGCTGGAGGAGTTGTCGGCGGCCTGTCATCGGGATTTGGAAATCACGCCGTTGCCGATGTCTTGCATGCTCAAAGACGGGACGCAGGGAATCGGTGTCCTCGATTTTGTGGGTCAGACGGTGATTCAGTCCAGGGCCGACCAGGCAAAATGGCAGCAGCAGCCGGTGCCGTCCGGCGCAGAAGCGATGTTGGCCGAGGCCCGGAAACGGATTCAGGAGGCGGCCGCCGAATGCGATGATCAATTACTCGAACAGTACCTCTCGGGCGGCGAGCTCGCGCAGGCGGACTTACTGCGTGGTCTTCGGGCGGGGATGCAGGCGGGGACGATCGTGCCGCTGTACGCGGGATCGGCGCTCAAGAATCTCGGCACGGTTCCGTTGCTCAATGCGATCGTTGATTTGTTGCCCTCGTCCGCCGACCGGGCGCAGCGCAGGCCATTGACCGGGCAAGATGCCGACGGCCGGGAGGTCACCCGGGCTGCGACACTCGAGGCGCCATTTTCCGGCGTCATTTTTAAAACAATCATCGACCCGTTTGTCGGGCGCCTGTCGTATGTCCGGATTGCCTCCGGCACGCTCCAGACCGATTCGCTTCTGTACAACGGCACGCGACGGATCAAAGAAAAAAGCGGCCATCTGTACCAGTTGCTGGGCAAGAAGCATACGGCGGTCGGCACGGCGGCCGCCGGAGACATTGTGGCGATTGGAAAACTCAAAGATGCGCAGACCGGG
>DASUXH010000235.1:0-2821 GCA_036378015.1 Nitrospira sp.
ACGACCTCATCGGGTTTCGCGATGAAGCTGTCGAGCTTCTCCTTATCCCACACGAAATCCGCGCCCTTCATGGCGCTGGAATAGCCGTAGTTCGGCAACGAGCCGGCTTTCCGTCCGATGATGTTGTGAAGGTTCGGGCCCAGGCGGTTGTCGCCTTCCTTCATGGTATGACAGGTTCGGCATGCATTGTTGAACAAGAGCTGGCCGGACGCGGCGTCGGCGCGCGCCGGTTCTTGGGGCACGGTCGTAATCGAGAGCAGAATCAGCAATGCGAAGCACGCGGGCTTAATGATCGAAATCCGAGGCATGCGGCCTCCGCAGCGTGTTTCCTTGTGATTCAACGCGCCGCGCCGACCATCTGTTCCGGCGCGTGCCGGGCTGCAGATCGCGAGATAGAAGCACCGCCCACACAGTCTTCGTATTCCAGATGCTCGGAGCAGGTTTGCCGGCTTCTCGCGGCTCCGGCCGGTGCTTGCCCCGACCCCCCCGCGCGTTGCGGGCAGGCTCAGGATCATTCCACCAAAGCGATCACACGCGCCGGACTTCCGTCCGCACCTTTCATCTTCAATGGAAGAGCGATCAGCACAAACTTGTTTGGCCCGATCTGCGAAAGATTGGTCATGAACTGGATCAATGGAATGCCCTTTCGCATCAACGCCAGATGATTTTCCTGCCAAACTTCACCGGGTTCGACCTTTACGCCGCGCCATAATGGCTTCTCCGGAAAAACGTCCATTCCTAAAGCGGGCACGCCTTTGCTCGCCATCAGTTCGCCGACGCCTGGCTCAAGATAAGGCATCTGCGCCCAGAACTCGGGCTTGCCCCACATCTTGTCGGTCCAGCCGGTATGGATGACCGGAATGCGATCCGGTCCGAGCACGACGCCGGTATCCAGAATGTCCTTTACCGACACGGATGAATTCGGTCCCTTGTTCGGCAGGCTGATCAGCACTCCTTCCTTCGCGACCTGTCCCAACGGAATTTGGTCGACCGGGAACCCCTTTTCTATCATGTGGCGAGGGGCGTCGATGTGGGTGCCGTTGTGCGTCATGATGGACAGAACCGAGATCATTGACCGCCCGTTGATCTCAACATTGTTGCTCAGTGTCATCCCTTCGGACCGCAACATCTCCTTCTGGCCCTCGGTCATGGCTGCGATGATGGCGACCTGGGAAGGATTGTCGGCGTAGATCTTGAACCCGGGAATTCCGGCCATGTTGGTCTCAATCGGCAACGTCAGATCCACCACCCGGCTGAATTTCAGCTGGACAGGCTCCTGTGCGATTGCAATCGAGGCCGTTCCGATGATTCCAAGTGCAAGGGGCATGAAAATGAATCTACTTGCCTTCATCATTATCGATCTCCTTCCTTCTTCGAAGTGACATCTTGATCGAGCGACATACTCATCCCTCCTCGATTGGATTGGGCCATGGGAGCCCACTTCGGAGCCAGGGCGACCACGTGACTTGCGAATCCTTGCATGGAGACTTCGGCGCGTCGCCGTCTTTGAAGCAACTCTCAGGCAAATAAACGGCTTGATCGCACATGGACGCTACGCTGATTTTGTCCAGGTGTCTCTAGTGACGAATGTCCCGATCCGCCATGCAGAGACCAACGGCGATCTCGTCTCGAGTCAGCTGTATTCTGCCAACTGCGGAAAACCGAGCGCTTCCGGCCCCGTGGCCATTGGTGTACCTTTCAATGGCAGCGCACATGGTGTCGTCAGACGTTTCACTCTCACGAGCTCTCCTGTCGCATGCGTCTGGGGGATGCCTCTTGGCGCTCATCGCAAACAAAGGGAGACACGACCATGAAAGCCCCTCTGGGACTTATGCTGGCCATGATAGGTGGAGTCGTCATCGGTGCTACTGCGATCAATCACCCCAATGCTCAGAGTTCGTCGGGCTTCGAGAAGCGCAATTTCAGTTACAACGAATGGACAAAAGGCAAGTTCTCAGAAGTGGTGACTGTCACAAATCCAGGCAAAATCATCTTTCTTGCTGGGATTGGCCCAGAGCGCGAGGGCGATGGCAAAATTGTTCATGAGGGCGATTTTATGGAGCAATGCAGATATGCTTACATGAAAATCAAAAAGCTCCTCGATTTGCAAGGTGCGACAATGAATGATGTTGTGCGCATCATGACCTACACGACGGATGTGCGCTTCTTCCAGGACGCCTTGAAATGTCGTGGGGAAGCCTTCGGGAACGCTCCGATTCCTGCCTCGACATTCCTGGTGGTCAGCCAGTTGGCGTGGCCCAACATGGCAATCGAAGTTGATGTCACGGCGATGCTTGCTAAGTAAAGCTTTAGGGCTGCGGACCGCACGGTCGCGATCGGAGGTTGATCGAGATCGAGTTCGATCGAGCGGTGCTGTCGTCATGAGGAGAATTTTCTCCTCAAGACTCCCGCCTGTTCAACACTTGTCACCGTTCAACACGTCCCCGTGACTTCCGCGAATGATATCGCATGATGGCAGGTCTCTTGCGCAGGGAGCATGACGCTCACCTCATCGCAGGAGATATCGCTATGGTGACATCAATGAAGCTCCGACTGGCCACAACGGTCGCGGCTCCGTCGATTGCTGCTGTCACCTCCGCTGGCGCCGCTTTCAATCCCACATCGGCCGGTGAAATCGTCGGCGACGGATATCGGATTGACGGTGGGTTTCGGCCAGACGAGTTCGTTCACCGCAGCCTTTCGCGGGGCGACGGGGTATTCGGATCTTCCAAACGAGAAGGTTCCCCAATGAACTTTTTCTGCAAGTTCCTCATCTGGAGTTTTCTTTGTTGCCTGCTCGCGACACGAGTCCAGGCGCAAG
>DASUXH010000236.1:0-2847 GCA_036378015.1 Nitrospira sp.
TAGGCAGGATACGCTAATCGTGCAATGCGATGGTAGTCCCAGACGAGCATGATGAGGAACGCCGTCGCTCCGAGCACAATCCACAGGACTTGTTTGGCAAAAAACGGCAGTCCCGGCCCGCCTTGATCATGAGTCACGCTGTAAATGGAGAGCACCCCGATCGACAGGATGGCAAAGATAAGTCCGAGAAACCGCAGGTCGAAGTTGTCGAATCCGCGGCGGTCCATCATTCGATCGATCATGGCGCTCCCGCTTTGGCCAGTTGCGCCTGCGTCGCCGCCGCCGGTTGAGTCAAGGGTTTGGCCGCCGTCAGTTTGATATAAGTCTCGATGAGCTCTTTGGCAAGGGGGGCTGCTGCGGAGCCGCCGTGGCCCATGTGTTCGGCTAGGACAGCCACCGCAATCTTGGGGCGTTCAACCGGCGCAAAGGCCACAAACCATGCGTGGTCTCTGAATTTCTTGGGAATATCCTTCTCCGGACCCGTCCGAAGCGCGGCCGTTTGGGCCGTGCCTGTCTTCCCCGCTATCGTCACGAGAGAGGACCTGGCTCTTCCGCCGGTGCCTTCCGTCACGACCCCGGCCAACGCTTCACGGATCAATTTGAGCGTGTCGGGCTTCACGTTCAATTTGGCTTTCGGCACCGCTGGCAACTGCTGAAGCCGTCCCGTCGTCCGATCCATGATGCCCTGCACCAGGCGAGGCCGATAGGTTACTCCATCGTTTGCCACGGTACCGATCAGGCTCACCATCTGCAGCGGCGTGACCGTGACGTAGCCTTGGCCGATGGCGGCAGAGATCGTTTCACCCGGCAACCAGGGCTCATGTTTTGTCTTTTGTTTCCATTCCGTCGAAGGTACGATGCCAATCCGCTCGGACGGCAGTTCGACGCCGGTTTCTTCTCCCAGGCCAAACTGATGGGCAAAGGAGGCCATGGTATCGATGCCCATGCGCTGACCGATAGTGTAGAAATAGACATCGCACGAATGGATCAGCGCTTTGCGCAAATCGACCGATCCGTGTCCGGTGGCCTTCCAGTCATGATACACACGCCGGCCGAACTGGTAACCGCCGTTGCAGAAGACGGTCGAAGAAGGCGTCATGGTTTTCGTCTCGAGGGCCGCGGCGGCCATCATCACCTTAAAGGTAGAGCCTGGAGGGTACTGCCCTTGCGACGCTCTGTTGTTCAAAGGCCGGCCTTCGTCCTGCACGATCTCGACCCACTGTTTGGGGGTGAGCTCACGCGATAACACGTTGGGGTCGAATGCCGGACGGCTGGCCATCGCGAGGATGTCGCCGTTCGCGGGATCGAGGGCGACGATGGCGCCGGACTCCTGACCCAGGAGATCCTCCGCCACTTTTTGGAGCCGCAGGTCGATCGTTAGATAGAGGTCGTCTCCTGCATGTGGCTGGTCGACCAGGACGGTCCGCTTCTCATGGCCCAAGGCGTCTACTTCTACGCTTTTCTGACCCGCCAGCCCTCGGACGATCTGGTCGAAAAATTTTTCGACCCCGTATTGGCCCACGATGCTGCCTTGATGCAATTCGG
Organism: Nitrospira sp.; assembly: GCA_036378015.1. Classification (GTDB taxonomy): domain Bacteria; phylum Nitrospirota; class Nitrospiria; order Nitrospirales; family Nitrospiraceae; genus Nitrospira_C. The sequence goes on from DASUXH010000236.1 coordinate 1,546, forward strand.
CGAACTCCGGTTTTTCCAATTGCTCGGCCGACACTTCGCCGACATATCCCAAGACGTGCGACGCGGCTATACCGCCCACATAATTTCGGCGCGATTCGACTTGGACCATCACGCCGGGAAGGTCGAGTCGATGCGATTCGATCAAGGTGGCTTCTTTCAAGGTCAAGCGGTCTTTGATTTTCCGCGGCAACTGCTTCGCGCCGCGCACCGCCAATTTTTTGCGGACGAGCTCTGGATCAATCCCGATTAATGCGCTGAGTTCTTCGATCAGCGCCTCGCGGTCTTTGACGTCTTCGAGCGAGACATACAAACTGAAGCTCGGGACGTTATTGGCCAGCAAGACGCCGTTGCGGTCGTAGATGAGCCCGCGCGCCGGCTCCAGGATCACCGAACGTGTGCGGTTGTTCTCCGAAAGATCTCGATAGTATGGACCTTCACGGATCTGCAGATGCCACAGCCGCAAGGCCAACAGCGCCACGACGAGCAGTAAACCGATCCGCAATACCACCAACCTGCGCTGCAGTTCGGCAAAATCAGAATCTTGGAGACTGGAGGTGGCCATGAGGTTTCGATTCAGACGTTACGAGTATCGATCCAATATCCCGAAACGCGGCACAGGGAACCGCTGTTCGAGCACCCAGAGGAGCCCAGCGCCAACGGCGGCGTCGAAGCAGGCCTGCGGCACAACCACGAACTCTATCATCCACCAGGCATCAGCCATAGTCGCATGCTTCATGTTCGCCACCGCCAAGAGACCGCCGAGCAGTGAGAGAAGGAGCAGACCGACGGCAACCATCGTGGGGGTGATTTCGGCGACCTGTCTGGCCAGAAGTCCGGCAAACAATCCGGCCCCGCCGGTCGTGACGAGATTCAACCAGAGATCGCCGGCCGAATACAAATTGAGGATCCATCCGATCGCCAAGCCGACCATCAGACCCTCCAGTTCCCCTGCCAGCACGCCAATGAGCGCGGAGAAGACGAGCCCAAGGTCCGGCTTGATATCCCAAATGGCGACGTGCGGAAGCAAGGTGGTCTGCACGGGCACGAGCAGCAATATGAGCGCGGTGTACGCCAAAAACTTTTTCATGGCTGTGGTTTCGAGACGGTGCCAGGTCGTGTGACCGTCTGGTCCGCCGACTGACTTTGAGGCGCTTGAATGACCAACACCTCTTCCACGCGGTCCACATCCACTTCAGGAGCGAGTTCGGCTGTTTGAAACAGCGCGCCCTCCTCGCGGTCAATGGCAGTAATCGCTCCGATGGCCAATCCGCGAGGAAAGCCGCCCACCAGGCCAGATGTCAC
>DASUXH010000237.1:0-5315 GCA_036378015.1 Nitrospira sp.
CCCGTCATGCCCGTATCTCCTGTCTCACCGATCGCCTGCCCCGATGTCACGACGGCCCCCACGGTAGTGAGAATTTTCGAGGCGTGGGCATAGAGAGAGAAGAACCCGTTGGCATGATCGAGGATTATAACGAGTCCGTAGCCTTTCAACCAGTCCGCATAGACGACCGTTCCGGGCATCACCGCATGGATCGCGCTTCCTTCCAATGTTCGGATCTCGATCCCCTTGCGTTGGACGTAGGTGTTGAATGTCGGATGCTTTTGCCGACCGAAGAAGGTCAAAATGCTGCCCTCGGCCGGCCACGGCAGACCGCCCTTCACGCCCTTCGGCAGTGAACCGGACGGCGGCCTGGCTGCCGCCGCCCTGCGGCGCTGCTCCAACTCGCGCAGCAAACTGTCAATGCGGGCGGCCGATCGCTCCAGTTCTTGAAGCGCCCGTTCGTAGGATTCTTTCTCCTGAGTCAGCCTGGTCAGATACAGTTTCTTCTCTTTCTTGACCGACTTGATTTCATCGAGATGCTTTTCGGTGGTGCGTTTATACACAAGCATCCCCAGCCGCGCGGCTTCCCGCTGCCGCTCTGCGTCCTGCATGCTGGCCAGGTCCGTTTTGAAGGTCTCGATGAGGCCGTAGTCGCGCGCCGAAACCGCCGACAGATAGCGGAGACGGCGTTGAAAATCTCCGTACGAGTCGGATGCAAGGAGCGGTTTCCAATGTCCGAATCGCCCCTCCATATATTGGACACGCAATCGTGCGAGGATCGCCTCCTGCCGGACGTGCACGCCGTCCTTCAAGCGGTCGATCTGGGCGTTGATCGCGTCGATTTCCTGGTCTTTCTTGCGCAACTTACGGCTGATCTCCTGATGCGACTGCCGGTACCGCATATGCCGCTCATCCAGCGTCTGTATGCCCTGGAGAATGGACTCGCGCTTTTTTCCCGCTTCGTCCGCCTGACGCCGTTTTTCTTCGATCTGGTCCTTCAACTGCTCCAGTGTCCTGCGTTCCCTGTCGATCTTCTCATTGATGGAATCGGCGGAGACGCCGGCCGGCGTGCACAGAGCGGCCGCCGCCATCGCAGCAATCGAGCAGAGCCGGCACCACTTCATACCCGTACCTCGTCGAACCGACGTAACGACACGAAGCTACCGGCGAAGCCGAGGACGATGCCGACACCGACCAGCACCAGGCAGACGGAAACCGGGAAAAACATCGTGAGCTGCTCGAGACCGCGCAACCGCCCCGTCGTCCTCATTTGATGCCGAAACAGTTCGTACAACGCCTTGAGCATGAACAAGGAGCAGGCGCTACCCAGGCCACCAAGTACCGCCCCTTCCAGCAGATAGGGAATGCGAATGAAGGCCTTGGTAGCGCCGATCAGCCGCAAAATGGCAATTTCGTCGCGGCGGGCAAACAAGGTCAGTCTGATCGTGTTCGCGATGATCGTCACGGCGGCGGCAGAAAGGATGAGGCCGATTCCGATGGCGACCACCTCGATGGACCGGATGATGGTAGAGAGGGCATCGATCCAATCCTGATTATAATCCACTTTTTCGACTCCTTCGAGCGTTCCGACGCGCTCAGCCCAGCGCCTGACGGCATCAGGTGACCGGAAGGGCGGGCTCAATGTCACGACAAAAGACGCCGGCAACGGGTTTTGACCGAGCCCTTCGAGAAGATGCGAATCGGAAGGAAATTGCGCGCGAAACTCTCCGAGCGCTTGCTCCTTAGAGATAAAATGCAGTCCCGCCACGGCGCGATCAGCGCGCAGCTGCCGTTCGAGTTCGGAAACCGTTGAAGGGGAGGCCCGGTCATCCAGATACACCATGATCTTGATGTCTTCCTGAAGCCAGCCGGCGGCGGCGCGCAGGTTCACATACAGCAACAGGAAGATTCCGACGCAGGCCAAGGTAAAGGCCGTCGTAAATATCGCGACGACGGTGGTCGTACGATTGGTCCAGATATTGGCCCAGGCCTCGCGCAGGAGATAGAACAACGTCCTCATAGAGCCACCCGTTGTTCCGGCATGAGAGATCCTTGAACGAGCGTGACGACCCGGCGATTGACCTGCGCCATCACGGAGGGATCGTGGGTCGCCACCAGAACGGTTGTGCCGCGGGCGTTGATCAGCTTGAACAGCTCGATGATTTCTCCCGTCAATGCGGGATCAAGATTCCCCGTCGGCTCATCCGCCAACAGCACGACGGGGCCGTTCACGATGGCGCGCGCGATGCAAACTCGCTGCTGTTCGCCGGTGGAGAGACTCATCGGCAATTGATCCCGCTTGTGCTCGACGCCGACTGCCCGCAAGGCTTCCGTCACTTTGCGCTTGATATCGGTCTGGGAGACGCCTTGGACAAGCAACGGCAACGCGACATTCTCAAAGACTGATTTCTTGGGCAGAAGCTGGAAATCCTGAAACACCGTCCCCACCTTGCGCCGCAGATAGGGAATGTCAGAAGGCCTCAAGGTGCCCACGTTCTTGCCGTTGACGACGACCTGTCCGTCATCCGGGCGCTCGGCGCCGATCAACATCCGGAGTAGGGTCGATTTCCCGGCGCCGCTGGGTCCCATCAATAGGACGAATTCCCCCTTCTCAATTTCCAGACTGACGTCCGACAGCGCGAGGCGCCGGTCGTATTGTTTAGTAACATGGACGAGCTGGATCATTGTGTATCAGCGCAGATCGCCCCTCGATACTTCAAACGCATTTTGGATGTGCTCGATCCGGAGCGCCACCGTCGCGGTGGGCTCGAGCAGGACGACGTCGAATCGGCACACCCGGTCCATCCAATGCCGCTGAGCCAGGAATTGCGCGGCCAGCCTGACGAGTTTCTGCTGTTTGTGCCGATCCACGGCATGGATCGCTCCTCCAAACCCTGCGGTCCGTCGAGCCTTGACCTCAATGAACACCAGCACGTCGCCGTCCTCCGCCACAAGGTCCAACTCTCCCAGAGACGAGCGAAGGTTTTTGGCGACGATGCGGTAGCCCTTACAGCGCAAATAGCGCTCGGCCTCCGCCTCTCCTTCTTGCCCAAAGAGCCGCCTGGGGTCAAGAATTGTCACGCTCTTGTCCGTTGCGTTCCTGCCGTGCGGGACGTCGCCGGCAGCGGTTGACGGGCTTGTGCAATCGCTTCCGCCACGGGCGCGTACGTCCGCCGATGAATCACACAGGGGCCATGCGCCGCCAATTGCTGGAGGTGCTCTTCTGTGCTGTAACCTTTGTGGGAGAGAAAATTATAGTGGGGAAACTGTCGATGATATTCAACCATCAGGCGATCTCTCGTCACTTTCGCCACGATTGAAGCCGCCGCGACGGACATGCACAGCAAATCGCCCTTGATGATAGGACGGAGCGGGATGCAACAACCGGGCAATGAAATCGCGTCGATAAGCAGGCAATCGGGCTGTGGTCTGAGACCGGCCAGCGCGCGACGCATCGCCAGGCGGGTCGCTTCAAGAATGTTGAGCCGGTCGACTTCTTCATGGCTCGCCGAACCGATGCCTATGTCGACGGCCCGATGGGTAATGGTGATGTACAGCTGTTCACGCTCGGACTCGGTGAGAAGTTTGGAATCGTCGCATCCGATGAGACGGCAGCGGCTAGGCAGGATGACGGCGGACGCGACCACCGGACCGGCCAGCGGGCCCCGACCCGCTTCATCCAAGCCGGCGATCCGGCGATACCCGCGCCGGCGGGCTTCCAGTTCAAACTCGTCTGTGGGACCCACGAAGTAGATCGTGCGTGCGGTCACCCGCTCCCTCGTGGCCGATAGAATGTGCGTTAGCAGTTAGGATTTTGCCGCGCCCGCCTCAACCGGCTCTTCAGCCGCTTCAGAGGCGCGCGGGGCCTGTGCCTTGCTCTCTCCCACGAACTCCCGATCTTCGACGCGCGAGAACTTCCCTTTCTTTCCACGCAGGTAATAGAGCTTGGCGCGCCGCACTTTTCCCTGGCGCACCACGTCGATCTTCGTCACGATGGGTGAGTGGACGGGAAAAATACGCTCGACGCCGACGCCGTAGGAGACCTTCCGCACGGTAAACATCTCGGTGTTGAGACTGCCTTTCCTGGCAATGACGGCCCCCTCATAGACCTGGATGCGCTCCTTTTCCCCTTCAACGACCTTGACGTGAACCCGCACGGTGTCTCCGATTTCAAAATGCGGGACGGATTTTTTCTGCAATGCCCGCTGGACCCGCTCAAGCTGATTCATGACTTCACCCCTCCTCCCCGCATGGCACCGGTGCACCGGGCACGCCTTCACGAATTATGTCATCCAGCAATTGTCGATCTTCCACCGTCAACTCCCTATCTTTCAAAAGGTCGGGACGTTTTTCGTACGTCGCCCGCAGCGCTTCCTTTCTGCGCCACCGACGGATCGCTTCATGGTGTCCTGAAAGCAGGACCTCCGGAACCGCCAACCCCCGAACCTCGGCAGGCCGGGTATAGTGGGGGTACTCCAGCAAAGGCTCGGCGAATGATTCTTCGACGATCGAAGCAGGATCGCCGAGCACGCCGGGTATCAGCCGGGCCGCTGCGTCGATCAAGGTCAGCGCCGGCAGTTCGCCGCCGGTCAGCACATAATCACCGACAGAGACTTCCTCCGGCTTGAGCGACATCCGCACGCGCTCGTCGATGCCTTCGTAATGCCCGCACAGAATAATGAGCCGGCGCGAATCCGCGGCCAATTCCTGCGCATACGCCTGTGTGAACGGACGGCCCTGCGGCGAAGGAAACAGAACACGAAGGCGTTCCCCCCGCTGTTCATACGGTCGACGGATCTCATCCACCGCTCGCAGAATCGGCTCGGCCTTCATCACCATGCCGGCGCCTCCGCCATAAGGCACGTCATCGGCGACCTTGTGCCTGTCCTGGGTATAATCGCGCAGGTTGTGCACGGTGACTTCCAACAGACCTTTTTCGCAGGCTCGCTTGAGCATGCTGCTCTCCAGTACGGGCGTCACCATTTCCGGAAACAGCGTGATCACGTCGCACCGCAGCATGTCAGGCCTCGATCAGTCCTTCAATCCTCTGCACGGTCATTCGCCCTTGAGCGACATCCACAGAGCGAACAAACTCCTTGACCGCCGGAATCAGCACTTCTCGCCCGTTCTGCTTCACGACGAACACAGGATGGGCGGGCAGGTCCAAAATTGTTTCGATGCTCCCGAGTTCATGACCTGCTTCATCCGCCACCGACATCCCAATGAGGTCGCATTCGTACCAGACGTTGAGCCCGAACTCCGGCGCCGACGGAGCAAGGCGGGGCACTTGCAGCAAGGCGCCACGCAACATCGCGGCGTCTTCCGGCGTCGTGACC
>DASUXH010000238.1:0-3292 GCA_036378015.1 Nitrospira sp.
TAAGTGGATCGATGGAGTGCATGGGCTTCATCAAAGGTGTTCTGTGCCTTCCAGGCCAGTTTCATATATGTAGGCGCGATGGCTTCTTCGTTGGGATTAAGGAGGGGCCGAGACGCGATGAACTGAAGTGTCTCTTTCCTCGCCTTGTCTTCTATGGCGGGAACGTCCTGCGCGCCGGTCAGTAATAAATTTTCATAGAGATTGGAATGCCCAAAATCAACGCCGTTAAACTCAATGTCCAACTCCTTGAGCTGTTCTCTCAATGAAAAATTCCAGAGCGCCCGATAGTAGAAGCGCTTGTCGCGCTGCTCAATTTGAGTGCAGCCGATATTGAGGATGGCGACTGTCGCGAGAATGAAGAAAAGGGGACAGGCGACTTTTGAGAAGCGGTGGCTCATTGCTGCTTGCCCAGGCGTGCTGCTATTCGCGAATCTGCTAAAGCCCATCCGGCATCGAAGGGATGGCCGGGGCTGTCGATGTCGATGACAAGCGGTGCGTGATCCGAGGGGGAGGCGGCACGGTCCAAAGCGAATATTGAATCGTCGGGTGAGTGGGTGGTGTTTTCGTTAGCCTTCTTTTTCGCATAAGTCGATCTTCGCGTCCGCCTCCAGCGCAAAGCGGCCTCGACCCCGTGAAACCAGTCTCACATCCGGGCATTTCTGCTCAAGCCGTCGGCGGAGCAGAATCAGCCTGGTTTCGAGATTGTCCTTCAGCTCTGGTAGCCCCAGCCATGCGTCCATCCGTAGCTCTCGATTCGTGAACTCCACTCGCCCCTCGTCTCGATGCTGCTTCAGCAATCGCCAGAGAATCCTTGCTGGCACGTTTCGAATGAGATAATCGCCATCCACGCAGATACTGTCGGCCTTTTGAAAAAACGTGAAGCGACGTGTAGAACCTGAGCGGGATGCTATGGCTGGAGCCATACGGCCAGCCTGTTCCGTTGGTGCCTCGTCCGTCTCGCGGCTGAGATGATCAATTGCGGTCGCGAGATGCGAGCCTATGGTGGTCAGCAGTGAGTTCTCGCGGGAGAGAAAGGCAAGCGGATCCTTGCTTTCGACGGCGAGGACACCGACCAAACGGTTGCGGCTTATCAGTGGAACGGCAATCTGGCTGGCCGCATCGGCCAGGCCCGGAAGAGGAATCTCGCGAGCGATGGCCTCCGTCCTTCCCATGGCTTCGGCGCGGTCTCGTACGGCTCGCGCATATCGCAGGCTGTGATCCATGGCGGATAGATGAAGGGTCCGCCTGGCTCGAGCGGCCATGCCGATCAGTCCTTCTCCCATTCCGACTTCCGATCCAACGCCGTTCTCTGCATACCCACGGCTGGCAATGGTCAAGAGCTTTGCATTGCGCTCATCCGCCAGCAGAATCATCGAAAACTGGAACCCGAACTGCTCATCCAGAAACTGCAGCGAGATTTGCAACAACTCATCCAGGAGCTGTGCTTTATTCAGCTGTTCGGCGATAAGCCGCAACGAGACGAGTCCCGCATCGACAAAGAGCCGTGATGAACGTTCTGATGGTGGAGAAACAGGCAAGCGTGTGAAACCCTCCAAGAGTTCCACGCTCAGCACCTCATACACGTCGGCCGCCTGAAGACGAAAGACATCGGTCATGCCGGAGTAGGAGGCCACCGCCTGGAGTTGCAGCGACATCGACTCAAACAACGGGCCAGTCGATTCCGAATGATCGAAGCGAAGGCGGAACCGATACGCGTGCAGTGTTCTGGGGTCGAGAGCGACCACGCAGGCGAATGGATTCTCGCGGACGTTGCGATGCGTCTTGTTGAAAAATTGGAAAGAGATCGCGACGTGCTTCGCGTCCACATAGTAGACCTGACTGATAAACGTGATGTTTGGGGTTCCATCGGCCGCGCAGGTGCTCAAGGCTGCGGGAACGATGCCTTGAAAACATGCCCACAAATCCTCCAATTGCAGCGACGACTTTTTCACCGTGCGACCCTCTTTCCGGCGCCCGGCCCAGGTGTCTGATCAAAGACATCGGTGACGGCCATTTCCACGGCGACGGTTGGTTCGACGATCCATGCTTCCCCCAGTGCCGAAGGCACACCGATGGCCCTCAATTCCGCCACGAACTCGTGGTGCCACTGCCGGCTCGTCTTTTGATGGGTGGAGGTAACCGGTTTCATGCTCCGCACTCTGCCCTTGATTTGGCAGGTGATATGGTCCGTCGGTCGAGTGCAGGTGACCGCGATCATCCCGTTTTCACGCAAGTTGTCGAGGGTTTTGCCGGCGATCGACTCGGACAAAAAGACCGTCACACTGCTACGATCGGTGCCAACGTGAATGCCCCAGGCGCGTGTGCATTCAGGCATGAGGGACGCATCGCGCGTGCCGACCATGACCGAAACACCTGTCTGCAGGAGCTGGACGATCGAGTCGGGAATCATCGTTAGGAAAGATTTAGGGGAACCTTAGCATAGTTTTAGGAACCATGTCGCGGACTTCGGTGTTACTTTCCCCCTCGCAACGCATGATGAACGCGTTCATGTGGAGCGCGTCAACAAAGGGAGGTTCCAATGCGAAACTCGTTTGCTTCGATGGTCGTTTCGTTTCTCGTACTAGCATCTGCGCCTGTCTGGGCCGAAGATCCCCGGCGTGCCTCTTCGCTGCCCGGCGGTGATGCGGAGGTGGTGTTTGTTGCACATGACTATGGTTTCAGCGGCCCGGACCGGCTTCCAGCTGGTCTCACGACCGTACGAATTGTCAATCAAGGCCAGGACCTTCACCACGTGCAGTTCTTGAAGCTGCTGCAAGGCAAGTCGGCCGCTGACTTCCGTGCGGCCATCGCCGCCGATCCAAGCCGGTTACCCGCATGGGTGCAATATGCCGGTGGACCGAACGCGCATCTGCCCGGCAGCCTGGCATCCGCCACGGTGAACCTGACCGAGGGAGACTATGTCTTGATGTGCTGGATTCCGGACAAGAATGGTGTGCCTCACGTGGCGCTTGGGATGCAGAAGGCGCTTTCCGTCCGAGGAGGAAAGCCGGTGAAGGTCTCTCAGCCCAAACCTTCTATCGTCATCACACAAATTGACTATCAGTTTGTTCTTTCAAAGGGGGTGGAATCTGGCCTACAGACAATAGAAGTCATCAACCATGGGACCCAGCCCCATGAACTCGTGGTCGTGAAGCTGGCAGCTGGGGCTACGGTTAAAGATGTGATTGCCTCGTTCGCGCCGGGCGCCTCGGGTCCGCCTCCCGGAGAATTAGTGAGCGGAATTACGGGAATCGAGAAGGGCGAGCGGGTGCATTTCACCGGTGACTTTGAG
>DASUXH010000239.1:0-4550 GCA_036378015.1 Nitrospira sp.
GACTGGTTTCGAAGGCTCGCACGAAAGACCTAGCCGATGGCAACTAAACGTCCTCCCTCACTTGCACAACTCGAACAGGCGTTAAAGGAAAAGACCCGCGAGGTCGACGTCCTGCACCGGATCACGGATTCGATCAGCAACACACTCGACCTTGAAGCGGTCCTCAAGCACATCGTCGAGATCGTCGTCGAGGTGACGAAGGCCGATGCTTGTCTCCTGTACTTATTGTCGGACGGTCAAGACGAGCTCATTTTGAGGGCCTCCAAAAACCCTCATCCGAAGCTGATCGGACGGATCACGATCGGCATGGGCGAAGGTATCACCGGCTGGGTCGCGCAGGAACGCACCCGGGTCGTGATTCCCAGCAATGCCAGCGACGACCCTCGGTTCAAATTCTTCCACAATCTGCCGGAGGATCGCCATCAGGCATTCGTGTCGGTCCCTATCATGGCCAAGAAGGAGGTCGTCGGCGTCATCAATGTGCAGCACAAACGGCCCAAGCGGTACCGGCCGGACGAGCTGGCATTGCTTTCGACCATTGCCAATCAAGTGGGTGGGGCCATCGAAAACGCGCGGCTCTACGAGCAAATGCGGCGAAAGGCTCTGCAGGTCGAAACCCTGTCACAGGTATCGGAAACGGTGGCCTCAAGCCGCTTGATCGAAGACGTGCTGCAGCTCCTGGTCACGATGACGGCTCAAATGATGAATTCGAAGATTTGCTCGATCATGCTGTTGGATGAGACGACCGGAGATCTCCGCATCGAGGCCACCCAGAGTCTGAGCGAACATTACCGGCGAAAACCTAATCTCAAAATCGGGCAGAGCGTGAGCGGCCGGGCGGTGCAGGAACGCCGGCCCATCATCGTCGGCGATGTGACGAAAGAGCAGGACTACATGTATCCGGACATGGCGAAGAAGGAAGGCCTTTCCTCGCTGTTGTCGGTGCCGATGATGGTTCGTGAAAAGGCGGTGGGCGTCATCAATAGTTACACGTCTGTGCCGCACGTGTTCACGAACGAGGAGGTCAAGCTTCTGCAGGCGATTGCCAATCAGGCCGCCATCGCGATCGAGCATACGAAGCTTTTGGAAAAGTCATTTGAAATGCAGGAAGCGCTGGCCGTTCGTAAATTGCTGGACCGTGCGAAGGGATATCTCATGCGGTCCAAGAAGCTGACGGAAGAAGAAGCCTTCAAGCTCATTCAGCGGCAAAGCATGGACCTTCGAAAATCGATGCGCGAGATCGCCGAAGCGGTGCTGCTTGCCGGCGAACTGGAAGAACGGGCGGAAAAGCACCGAGCGTAACGGCGACTCTTACGGGGTGGGTTTTTGAGATGGTGAGCGGGTGCGTTCGGCCTGTTGCTCCGCGAGCTGTTTCTTGATGTCTTCCAACTCTTTCCGCAGCGCTTCCATTTCAGGATCCTTCCTCGCCGGTTCGGCCGTTTCCGCGGCGGGGGCTGGCGGTGGAGGAAGGATGGGGAGGGGTTGCGCAGAAGCGGGAACGCTGGCGGCGGCCGGCAACCGGTCCAGCAAGGCGTAGTCAATCACCAGCGTTCTATCCGTCGACAACGCATCCAGATAGGTATCGGGCCGTTTTGCCGCCTCCGGAACGAAGGAGAGCGTGCGGTTGGCCAATCCCGTCGTATCCACACTCGCGTTGTTGGACGGGTTCGTCGTCGTTGATGCTTCGTGCGGCGAGTCATACTGGTTCAAGGTGACGTAGAGAGAACGACCATAGGCATACAGGGTGCCTGCAACCTTTCCAACCCTGAATTTTACCAATTGATCGGATGCGGCACGCCTGAGCCCTTCAGAGATGAGGGGCGCAAGATACCCGACCTCGCTGCCAGTAAAGACGCGCCGGGCGTCCGAATCCCCCGACACATTCTTCTGCCCCGACGGCTTCTCGCGAATAAGAATGCCGTTCAAGACGAGTGCGGTCGTATTTGAGTCGATTTTGATCGGATGTGCGGCTTGAAAGGAACCATCACGGGTTCGTTTCAGATAGACGGCGCCTTGAGAGGACTCATCGATCTTGACGTCGACCTCCGGACCGGTTGAACAGGCCGACAAGAGGAATGCTGCAAAGAGAGAGGCAGCGAGATGACGTCCGGCCGGCATGGCATTCCTTGAGAAATCACCGAACATGATCAGGGGGTTTTTGTGCCCGGCTTGCCCATGTCACGCCGGATATCTTCCATTTCCCTTTTGAGATTTTCAATTTCCACGTCCTTCTTTTTCATCTCATCCTTGATTTGCTTGATGTCCTGCTCTTGAGCGCCCGGAGGCAGGTTCGTATCCGATGGACGTTTCCCGGCCGTAGGTGCCGGCGAATCTCCGATGGCCGGAAGTTGAGCCAACTGCCGGTAGTCGATGACGAAGACGGTGTCCGAAGTGCTGCTGAAAAGACCGCTTTTCCCGTTCGCTTTCAGGGCTTCCTTTGGCTCGAACACCAAGTCCTTGTCTCCTTGACCGGATGGATCAGGCAACCGCCGGTTCGCCATATTGATGGTGTCCGGTTGCTCGGCGCGCTTCCGGTATTCACTCACGGTCAGATAGAGCCACTGATCTCTCGCCAACAGATGTCCTGACGTGGTTTCCAGGAGGGAGGAGTTGGCGAGGAGAGGATCGGAGGATCCTACTCCTGCTCCGCTCTTGCTCGAGTAGGACAGGTCGGAAGGATATCTGCGGACTTGAAACCCGACCTGTTGGTCAGGCGCGGCTTGTCGGAGTGCAGCGGTCAGGAGAGGGGCCAGAAAGCGGATATCGTCTTCGGAGAAGGCTCTGGTGACGGCCGCCTGCTTCGAAAAGGCGCTCTGAAGGGCAGTTTTCCTTTCCATCACCCTGACGCCGTTGAGCGTACGAGCAATGACTGCTTCATCAAGGGTGATCGGGTGTGCCGCCTTAGTCCCGCGATCCGGAATGCGCTCCAGATAGACTGATCCGCGGGGTGCTTCATGCACGATGGTATCGACTTCAGGCGCATGCGCACATCCGTTGATCAGCGCAAGACCGGCGCCGATCAGCCAAAGAGATCGCAGGAGCGGCTTCGTCCTATATGGTAGTTGGTACGGGATGGGAGGCATGATTTTCCGCGAGTGTAGCACAGGGTCTGGTCTCCAGGAAAATGGCTTGACAATAAGAGATGAGGGTCTTATAAGCGTGCGTCACGTGCCGTTAGTGTGAAGGACAAAGGGGTCCTGATCGGCGGCACGGTTCATCGTGAGAGGACAATGGCGTCCTTTTGGTCCAATGTCTGGGCCGGAAGGGCGTTTTTTTTTGTGTAGGCCCTCCGGTATCGAAAGAAATGGGGACAGCCCAATAGGAGGGAGGTTTTCTCATGACGAGGCAGTTTGTGCGAAGTGCCGGGCATATCGTGTTCGGTGTGGCTCTCATGTGCAGCGCTGCGCCGGTATTCGCGCAGGTGAGCGCTGAAGAGGCCGCTGGGGGCGGACAGATCATCCGCAAAGAGAAAGAAGAACCTCCGGCTCACCTGTGTGCAGGATGCGTTGCCCCCATGTTTACCCAAGGGAGCAAGGGCACCCTCACTCCTTACGGCCGAATCGAACTGGACGGGATCTACAGTACCAGAAACACAAACCCCTTGGATCCTCAGCAGTTCAACGGGTATGGAACAGCGGCTGGACGGCAAGACAATCACAGTTCCACGCTCAATCCCCGCTACAGCGTGATCGGTCTTCGGGCGGACAGAACTGATGGAGTCAACACCCTCACGGGTGTCGTCGAGGCGGACTTCTATGGCCAGTCCGATAGCGGCAACAACCTCTTGCCGCGTCTGCGCCTCGCCTATATGAAATACTCGCCGAACAATAGCAAGACAACGTTTACGATCGGGCAGGATTGGAATCCGATCATGAGCTTGCTGAACGACGCCATTGACTTTTCTATCATGGGGTACACCGGTAATCTCTGGCAACGTATTCCGCAGATTACGGTACGCCAGAAGTTTTCAGACAATTTCGAAGGGTTATTGACCGTAATGCGGTTTGAGCGCGGCCTCTCCAACTGCTGCGGCAATAACCAAGTGCGGCCGACGCCTGGTACTACCGGTGGCGTTGGAGGAGGCCCTGGCAGCACCCAATCGTTTAACGACCCGGTTCAGATGCCCTATTTCGGGACGAGATTCGCGTACAACGGGACTGGGAACATGGCGGGAACGATGATCGCGATCAACGGAGCGTATCGTTATTACCGTTCGGCGCCGACTCTTACTGGAGCGGGTACCCAGTCACCTGTTAACGCCGCCTTCACTTCCGGCAGAGATATCAATTCGTATGTAGTCGGTCTTGAGGCCGTGCATCAGCTGGCGAAGCAGTTACGACTGATGTGGGAATTGGCCTATGGCCAGGCATTGGGGAACGAATGGTTCCGGTGGAACCAGGATTTGAACTGGCTGACCGGCGCGCCAGTGCGCACCATGACCTCCTGGTTTCAGCTAAGCTACGCGCATTCGAGAGACTATACGTTCCTGTTCGGGTACGGTATCGATAATCCTCTTGACCGGGACCTGAAGGGGAGCATCAATGCCTATG
>DASUXH010000240.1:0-2267 GCA_036378015.1 Nitrospira sp.
GCAGACTTTTCCTCGCCCAAGGATCCTGGTCATCAATTTTCCGCACAATCCGACGACGGCTATAGTGGACCTCGAGTTTTTCAAAAAAATCGTGGCATTTGCGAAAGAGCATCACGTCATCGTGATCCACGATCTGGCTTATGCCGATTTGGTGTTCGACGGCTATCGGGCACCAAGTTTTCTTCAAGTGCCGGGCGCAAAGGACGTCGGCGTAGAGTTCTATACGTTATCCAAGGCCTACAATATGCCGGGGTGGCGGGTCGGCTTCTGTGTGGGTAACCGTGAAGTGGTGGGAGCGCTGGCGAAGATCAAAAGTTATCTCGACTACGGCATTTTTCAACCGTTGCAGATCGCCAGCGTCATCGCCCTCAACGGTCCTCAAGACTGCGTCAAGGAAACGGTCCAGCGCTATCAAAAGCGCCGGGACGTGCTCGTGGGCGGATTGAATCGGATCGGTTGGAACGTGAATAAGCCGCTGGCCACGATGTTCGTTTGGGCCCGTATTCCGTTGCCGTATCGGCATATGGGATCGCTTGAGTTTTCCAAGTTGCTGTTGCGAGAGGCGAAAGTTGCCGTCTCGCCGGGGATCGGCTTCGGCGAGGGCGGCGATGAATATGTCCGCTTTGCGCTGGTCGAAAATGAGCACCGGACTCGCCAAGCCGTTCGTGGAATCAGGAAGGCCTTGAAGCTCGAAGGAGGCGAGGAATGATTTCGCGGGTCGGCATCGGCATTGTCGGCTTCGGGACGGTCGGCAGCGGCGTGGTGAAGATTCTGAAGGAAAACGCCGGACTCATTCGCCGCCGCGTCGGTGTACCGATCGAGCTCGTGCGGGTCGCGGATCTGGACGTGACGCGAGACCGTGGGATCACGTTGCCGCCAGGCGTTCTGGTGAGTGATGCCAAGCAGGTCCTCTCGGATCCCGCGGTCGACATCGTCGTCGAATTGGTCGGCGGCTATGAGTTTGCCAAACGTTTGATCCTCGAGGCCATCGGGGCCGGAAAAGCCGTCGTGACCGCGAACAAGGCTTTGCTCGCGCTCCATGGAGAAGAGATTTTTGCCGCCGCGTCCCGGAAAGGCATCGATGTGGGGTTCGAAGCCAGCGTGGGCGGCGGCATTCCCGTCATCCATGCCCTGAAGGAGGGCCTGGCAGCCAACTCGATTCAGTCGATTTACGGCATCATCAACGGTACCTCGAACTATATCCTTTCTCGAATGACCAACGAAAGGAAGGGATTCTCCGGAACCTTGGCGGAGGCCCAGAAGGCGGGATACGCAGAAGCCGATCCTACCTTCGACGTGGCGGGAACAGACAGTGCGCACAAGTTGGCCATCCTGGTGAATCTCGGATTCGGCACGCCTGTCAATTTCAAAGACCTCTATACGGAAGGGATCACGCATATCACCGAGCATGATATTGCCTATGCGAGAGAATTTGGCTACACCATCAAGCTGCTGGGCATCGCGAAGCTGGTCGAAGGCGATGTCGAAGCACGCGTCCACCCGACCATGCTGGGAGCCGAGTCTCCCCTTGCGAACATCGAGGGCGTTTACAATGCCATTCAATTGATCGGTGACGCGGTCGGCGACGTCGTCCTGAGCGGCCGAGGCGCCGGCGACCTCGCGGCAGGCAGCGCCGTGGTCAGCGACATCATCGCGTCGGCCCGCAATCTCTTGAAAGGCGCGGCGGGTCGTGTGCCTCCTGCGTCATTCCAGCCCGAGGAGCGTCGTCCTTTGCGACTTCGGCCAATGGAAGAGATACGGTCCCTGTACTATTTGCGCTTCATGGTCACCGATCGTCCGGGCGTACTGGCGCAGATTGCCGGTGAATTGGGCCGCTGCGGAATCAGTATTTCATCCATGCTGCAAAAAGGGAGACGGGAAGGGCAGACCGTTCCCATCGTGATCAAGACCCACACGGCAAGAGAGCGCGACGTACAAACGGCGCTCGGCCAGATCAATCGGATGTCCTTCATGTCCGAACCGACCACCCTGATCCGGATCGAGGGCAAGGACGAGTAAGGTCATGAATCGCTGGCGCGGCGTCATCGAAGAGTATCGCAAGTTTCTGCCGGTCAACGAGCGCACGCCCGTGATCACGCTCGGCGAAGGCAATACCCCGCTGGTCCGCGCCGTCCGGCTCGCCAAGAAAATCGCTCCCGGCATCGACCTGTATTTGAAATTTGAGGGTGCCAATCCCACAGGGTCGTTCAAGGACCGTGGGATGACCATGGCGATGTCAAAGGCCGTCGAAAACGGAGCACGGGCGG
>DASUXH010000241.1:0-4252 GCA_036378015.1 Nitrospira sp.
TGGGAGTGTTAGTGAGCGACGTCGCCTGGCAGATTGCCTAGGGGTGAAGTGTGTTGCATTTCTTTTCCGAACGCGTAGCGTTCAGCCTGTAGGAGATGATCGATCTGCTGCTCCGAGGCCGAGACACGAAAAGGAGGTTCCATGCTCTCTCGAAGGCAAATC
Source organism: Nitrospira sp. (assembly GCA_036378015.1). Classification (GTDB taxonomy): domain Bacteria; phylum Nitrospirota; class Nitrospiria; order Nitrospirales; family Nitrospiraceae; genus Nitrospira_C. The sequence continues at coordinate 163 of DASUXH010000241.1, forward strand.
CTCGTGACAATACTGAGCGTGTGTACGGTGCTCTTGCTGTTTCACGACGCAGATGCAAGAAAGCGAATCGATGGCCGCATGTTTACCCCGGATCAGCTGTATGGATACTGTAATGCCTACGGAGGCCAGTACTGGCCTCCTGGACTCGGGGGTGCCTACGCGTGTCAGCTTCCGGACGGCACGTTGATCGTCTGCGGCGGCGACTTTCCGTATTATTGTGTCGAATCGCGCACGCTGGACGATAAGGGATTGGGACTGTCAGACGTGCAGGTGAAGAACATTACGAGCCTCTCAACCGACTATGAGAAACACAGCATCCGTACGGAGGCGGAGTGGGACCTTGCCGAACTGGAAGTCGAGGCGCTGCTGCGGGATGAGAAATCCGATATGGGCGTCATCGACAATGCGCTGAAGAAATCCGAGACCGCACGAACGGCGATGAGACAGAGCGGCGTCAAGGCATTGAGAGCGATTTCAGCGGTGTTGACCCCTGAACAGCGCGAGAAATGGCGCAGCAGAATCCAGATGCATCTTGCCGCCAAGCACGAAGATGGCTATGTGCCGGGAATGCATCAAGGGCCCAGAGAACCCGAATATCGCCGCTGATTGCTGATAGTTCCTGTGGGGACAGGAAGGCAAGAGAGGCGTCCGTCCAGGTCTTACGAGCGAGGATTAAAATGCGTCCACATGTTCTGTGGATAAGTCTGTGCATGAAGAATGGTTTATCTCCTTTTTAAGCTATTAGACGGCAACTCCCTACCTGATTGCCTATTTTTTAGGCATAGAAGGTAGGCACTTTCCCTCCACTATATATTGTGTCAACAATTTTTTTTGCCCACGAAGACTACAATTAGTGACTTAGGCCCACGATAACCATGATTCCCCTTGCGGCAAACTACGTAGCCCGATATTTCAGGCTTCAGCGTAAAGCGGTTATCCACATAGCCATCGGCTTTTTACATTAGTTTCATGGAGCGCTAAGTACCGGTTTCAAGCGGTCTCGCCAACGGCTCGCCAGCCGTCGATTAGCCGGTGGCTGCTGGAGTAGGTCGATCAGCTGTTTGGCGACTTCACTCCTTCGCAACAAATGTGCGACCTGCGCGACCCCCGACCAAAAGGCTGATCGAGTCTCCGTTTTAGCAGCAGGCCAATAACTTGAGATGTGCTTTCCGCAGCCGCCGTTGGTGAAGAGACTTCCTGACGCCGCGTTTGCCCGATCGTTGCCAGCTCCCTTTAAAAGGCCAATGCCGAGGCTTCATGTCGGAGAGAATGCGTTCGATCAGAATGACACGTCTGAATCCGTTCATGTACAGCTCCGTGTCGATGAAGTTGGACCGGTCGCTGGTTGCCGGTGATGCGGGCCGGCACCATCCTTTCATCGGGATGGAAACGAAATAACGATGCCTCCCATGACATCGTAGAGCCTCAGGCTGCCCTTGTGGCTGGAGGCATGGCCGTTGTGGCAGTCAACGCAGGCCTTCGTAACGGCACGATCGGCATAAATGGCCTTAAACATCGGCCGATCTCCGTCGCGTACGATCCCGGTATAAGGCTTTTGCGGCTCCTTGAGCACCTGCTCTAAGCCGGCGCGTTCAAATTCATCTGCGGGGCCATTCGCCTTATTGATCGGCGAAAGACTGGTCAGCCGGATACGCAGCCTGGTGCCTTGGCCTTCGATCTGTTCTCCTGCCATCATCAGCATCTGTATCGGAAGCGGCAGCGTTCCTTGTTGCTTCCATTGTTCCGTCGCCACCGTGACTCCGAGTTCCTGCATGCGTTCCACCACATGGGTCGAGTACAGATGACGATCCGCTTGGACAATCGCGTACACGTACTCAGCCACCACCTCCGGCGGAATGCCCGCTTGGCCGTTAGAACCCGGCAGTTCTCCCCTGAGCTCTCCGGAGAGAAGCAGGCTGAGGCCAACCACGATGAGCCCTCTTCGGGCTGCGGTACGCATGAACCACCTCCTTGCCAACCTCCCGTCTCACTCGTGTGCGGCCTGCTCTTCGGTCATGACAATGAACAGGCCGTTCATCTCTGTGCCTGGCCGTCCATCATGGTGGCCGCACCAGATCACGTCATACATTCGACGAAAGCCACTGTAGGGTGCCGTAAACTGCAGCGTCAGAGTTTCGCCAGGACTGACGCGAAATCCCGCGGCATCTTTCCGGAAAATCCCCGTCGCGCGCCCCACAAAATGTGTCTCGGTTCTTGTGAACAGTGGAGAAATGAACTCGCGGGGACTGCTATCTTCGTTCCGAAGCGCAAGGACGATCGACTCGCCGGCGACGAGGGTTAAGACCTGTCCATGCGTGTGCAGCCCCTTAAGCAGCGGTTGCCCGTTTTCTTGAATCACAATCTCCACGTCAGCGGACGATTTCTTGGCCGGCAAATGCGGCGCCTGGTGAGTGTCGTCATGCGCCAAGATCGTGTCGGCGGGCAAGAACAGCCAGAAGAGCGAGGTGGCCGCCACAAGCGGCAGGACGCGTGTCGCCAACCTCACCGCGCATTTTATCGTCGCCAATGTCATTGGTGGCGCCTCTTCATCATCCTTGCTTGGGTTTCACCACGAGTATTTCCCCTTGCAGCACATCGCCATGGAGCTTGCCGTGCACATTGCACCAAAATTTGAAGAGGTCGCCCGCGAAGTCCTTCGGCAGCTCAAAGCGCAGCCCGACGGTCTCTCCAGGATCGATGCGAATGCCATTGGCGGTGTAGGTATAGACGAGCGTCGCCTTGCCCCAGAATTGAAACTCCACCTTCGCGAACAAGGGGGACACGAACTCATGCGGCACATGATCCTCGTTGCGCAATTCCAGCGTAATCTCCTCCCCCGAGGCCAAGGAGAGGGCCGAATGCCCCACATGGTCCGGCAAAGGGTTTCCCTTGACCATGTGGAAGGCCTTCTCCTTGATGACCAGCACCACGTCAGGCTCATACTCAGGCTTCACGGCGTCGGCGAGCGCGGCCGGTGATCCGCCGGTCAGTCCCAGAAGCAGGGCCATCATCGGCAGATAGGAGATCCACGCGCGCTCGCCTCGTTGGTGCTGTAGCGGCCCGGTCACGTCATAGAAGCCGCGAATCATCAGCTGCTCCCTTGAGTCACTGACGCGTCACCGCGTCAGCCTCCGCCAATTTCCCCCCGCTGCTCGACGATCAAGACTTCGCCGCGCATCTTGTCGCCATGCTGTTTCCCATGGACGTTGCACCAGAACACCTCATAGAGGTTTTGAAACTCCTTCGTGTCCTGAGGGACATTGAACGTCAGCCGCACGGCCCTTCCGGGATCCACGCGCACCCCCGCCGCGTTGGGCAGCTTCACGAACACGCCGTTGCCATTGAGCTGAATGGGGATGTTTAATAGCATTGACGAGACAAACTCATGCGCCACCTCATCGTCGTTCCTGAGCAGGATGTCTGCGCGCGTTCCCGCCAACAGCATGAATCCTTTGGCTGTCTCACCTTTGGCGATCCGGAACTTCTGATCCGACATCACCACTTCGGCATCCGGCTCGACATGCTGTGACCGAATGAGTTTGGGTGTGTCCGATTTGGCGATTTCTTCAGCGGTAGGTTCGGCGGCTGCAGGCGCTGCAAGCGCCAGGATTGCGAACGCGGTCGCACCTATACCAGTGATGGGTCTCATGTTCATCCCTCCGGGCTAAAGCCATTCGTTGGGTCCAGGCTGATGCACTCGGATCCTGAGTCTTACATCGAGCTTCTCGTCCACCTCCTTTCTTCAGCGGGAAAATGTGTTTCTCGCGCGATTCGCATCGATGAGACATTCGGATCTAGTGTAATGACCTGGTGTTGCCTCAATACATATTCCCTGCATCGTACGTACCAGTGGCAGCGGTAAAAAAAACGATGAAAACCGAGGAAATCACGCGGCACGAAATTTCACGCATTGATGATTGATGGATCGGATGCGATCCGCCCTGCATCGGATCCGATGCTATGGTCAGATTTAAGGTTTGCCAATCTCACTCTTGACCTCGTTTCCTCGCACGGCTCATCCTAGTGCACGCGACGCAAGTCTCTCTGTACGCGTTGCCCTAATATGAAACGCCCACAATTAATGCACTCT
>DASUXH010000242.1:0-5556 GCA_036378015.1 Nitrospira sp.
CTCGATTGCCCAAAGCGCGACCGATCCGGACCTCTTCTACGCCGGAACGAATGGCAGCGGGCTCTATCGCAGCCGTGATAGCGGAGAGACTTGGGACCCGATGCCTTCACTCACGAATAATGCGGCTGGTTGAATCCGAAAGGAGAGATTTTGGTTCGGAAGGATGAATGTTAACGGTTTTGCAAGCTTGAGCCCACCGACGATCCGCCGAACGACGATCCCACCGACGTATCCTGCATGCTTGAACCCACACTGGAGGAATTCATGCTGGAGCCGACGGTCGAATCGGACATGCTGGAGCCGACCGTCGATCGCTGAAGCGTTGATCCTACGCTGGACGAGGTGTCCTGGTTGAGAGTCGATTCTCCGACCGCTGGGCCCGCCCGGCCCGTGGCCCCAATCTCGAATCCTGAAAGCCCGCTGCCTCCGATGTCTCGGCTGCTTCGCGGCGCCGCGCCAATCTCGTGACCTGTGACGCCTTCCTGTCCGATTTCCGTTCCGGTCTTAGGACTTCGACCAATTCCAGGGCCGGCAGCGGGCGCGACGCCTATTCCGGTCCCCGTCTTTGCGCTTCCCGGCAACTTCGGTGCGCGAATATCTCGCTCGATCGATTCCTGCAGGTCGCGAATTTCTTGCGCTTGTCGTCCTTCCTCTTCGAAGTCGAGGTGCTCGCGTCGGCTTGATAGGTTGTCAATCTTCTCAAGGCGTGCACGCAGAAGTTTGAGATCTCCTCTAGCCATGGCAACTCGGGGAAGGAGTTCTCGGAGCATGATTCCTCTGGACGCGAGGGAATAATTCGACAAGTTAGCCTGCGAAGAGGTCAATAACTGATTGAGTTCGTCGGCCATTTCCTCAACTTCGCGCAGTTCGCTCAGATCGGTCTTGCAGCAGTCGAGAAATTTTTGATAGCGGCTAAGGAACGCGGAAACGTCCTGCTGAAGGTTGTCCGGCTGGTAATGCCGTTGAGGCGAACCTTCATTCTGGTCCTGCTTGGGATTGTCTGCGAGGGGCACGCAGCCGGGACCTGAACTGGCAGAATATTGCTGGTCTCCTTTGCGATCCGGACAATAGTAAATGGTCGAGGCCGCGGAGGCCATCAGCCCAGGCAACGCCAGTATGGCGGCGGCGTAAAGCATCAAGGCGGCCACCATTACTCTCAATGGGGGACAAATCCTTTGCATAGCCTGATTCTTATCTCACCGGATCGCCTTGTCAACAAACCTGGAACTTTGTGTTCTTGAATGGAGGGAGTCAATCCGCTAGGCTGCCATTTCTTCTGGGGACGTATGGAGGATATTTTGATGCGGGTGATCACGATCGATTCAGTCGGACAGCATGTGGGACAAGAAGTCACCATTCGAGGGTGGCTACGAAGCCGCCGTGACAGCGGAAAACTTCATTTCTTGACCATTCGGGATGGTACCGGGGACCTGCAGGCCGTTGTCAGCAAGAAAACAGTTGGAGATGACCACTTCGCGGCCTCGGCCAGTCTGACACAGGAGTCCTCGTTGGTAGTCAGCGGTCAACTTCGACAAGATGATCGCGCGCCGGGAGGCTATGAACTCGATGTTGCCCGCATCGAAGCGCTTCAGGTCGCGCAGCCGTTTCCGATCCAACCCAAGGAACATGGTGTCGGCTTTTTGATGGAGCACCGACATCTATGGCTGCGCTCACATCGGCAGCATGCCATCCTGCGTATTCGCCATGAGATTATTCGCGCGTGCCGAAATTTCTTCGACGATCGAGGATTTATTTTGGTCGACGCTCCCATCTTTACGCCCAATGCCTGTGAAGGCACGACGACGCTCTTTCAGACGCAGTACTTTGACGAAACCGCCTATTTAACGCAGAGCGGACAACTCTATAGCGAGGCCACCGCCGCGGCATTCGGAAAAGTGTACTGTTTTGGCCCGACGTTTCGTGCCGAGAAGTCGAAGACGCGCAGACATTTGATGGAATTTTGGATGGTGGAACCCGAAGTCGCGTTTGCACAGTTGGCGGACATGATGGAATTGGCCGAACAGTTCTTAACGCATATTGTGCAGCGAGTCCTCGAAACGAGAAGATCAGAGTTATCCATGCTCGAGCGAGACAGTGCAAAACTTGAATCTGTCAAGCCGCCGTTTCCGCGCCTGACCTATGAGGAGGCGATTCGACTGTTACAGCAGAGAAACAATCCCACACAGCTTGGAGATGACTTCGGAGGCGATGAAGAAACCATTATCTCGCAACAATTCGACCGACCGGTCATCATCCATCGTTACCCGACTGCGCTGAAGGCATTTTACATGCAACCGGACGAGGCGCGTCCCGATCTCGCGCTATGCATGGACGTGTTAGCGCCTGAAGGGTATGGAGAGATCATCGGCGGAGGGCAGCGTATCCACGATGTGGAGTTGCTGCGTGCTCGCTTGAAGGAACATCATCTTCCAGAAGACGCCTTCAAATGGTACCTTGACCTTCGTCAATTTGGATCGGTCCCGCATGCCGGCTTTGGCATGGGCATTGAGCGCGCCGTGGCTTGGATTTGCGGACTCGAGCATGTTCGCGAGACGATCCCATTTCCTCGAATGCTCTACAAACTCTACCCTTAACACTCGTAACACTCGCCCATCCTCCTGCATCTCCATTTCACCCCCAAAGTCTCTGCCGATTTTGGCAGAAAAAAGGCTCAAGGCTGCTCACCCCCCCCTCTGCAGACCCCCTTTTGGCGCCCCTTCAATGAGTCATTTTTAAGGCTTGAGGGAAACCTGTAAGTCCTCGAATATTTTATTGACAATGTCCTGCCGAAGAGTATACTCCGCCGTTGCGTGGGAGATTGTGGGTGAAATTGGGTTTGAAAACTTTAGCGATAGTCTTGCCCACTCGCCGGTTTTATCAGCCGAAGTGCTTGACTGGCTGCGTCCGCGCTCAGAAGGCATCTACGTGGATTGCACGGTGGGATATTGTGGGCATGCGAAGGAGCTTCTCCAGGCTAGTCAACCTCATGGGATCGTTCTCGGCATCGATCGAGATCTCCAAGCTATCAGCGCAGCTCAGCAACAGCTCAGGAGTTTGGGAAATCGTGCGGTTCTCGTCAAGGCGCACTTTATGGAATTAAAGCAGATCTTGGAGGAACGAGGGATTCATCGAGTCGATGGAATCTTGTTTGACCTTGGAGTGTCTTCACCTCAACTCGACGATGCATCCCGAGGCTTCAGCTTTCGATTAGAAGGGCCGCTTGACATGCGGATGGACCAAAGCAGCGGTCGAACGGCGGCTGATATTGTAAATGGATTCGACGAAGCCGACTTGGCGGACATGATTTACCGCTTTGGCGAAGAACGGTATTCCCGTCGCATTGCGCGGGCCATTGTGACCGCCCGTGGTCAACAGCCATTGACCAGCACTCGTCAGCTGGCCTCCATAATTGAATCGTCGGTTCCCGGTGATTATCGGCGGGGCCGCATCCATTGCGCGACCAGAACATTTCAGGCGCTTCGTATTGCCGTCAATCAAGAGCTGGATCACCTGGAGCCGTCGTTCCGCGATGCGGCGGATGCTCTGGCGCCGGGAGCACGGCTTTGTGTCATTTCCTTCCATTCACTGGAGGATCGCATCGTGAAGCAGACCTTCAAAGCGCTCGCAAGGCAGAGCGGGGGTGAATTGGAAATCCTGACCAAGCGGCCGCAGATTCCTTCGGAGGATGAGAGAGATCGGAACCCTCGATCTCGAAGCGCCAAGTTGCGGGTCATGCAACGGATTGTCAAGGAGGGACACGCATGAAAGCGGTCGCCATCATGGTGGGCATGTGCCTCGTGTTTGTCTTTGTGTGGGAGAGAGTGGATATGGTCCGTCTGGGCTATTCCATCGAGCGCCTGAAAACACAAAAGACGCTCCTCGAGCGGGAACGGGATCAACTGCAGGTCAAAGTCTCCGCGCTGACGGCTCCCGAGCGAATTGCCAAGGTCGCAACAGACAAGCTCGGGCTGTTTCCTCCTCAGCAAGGACAGATATTCATCGTCCATCCGCAGCCCGATAGACCGCTGATTGCGACGCCGCCTGCGGAATTGCGGATCGCTCGCACGATGACAACTGTTGGAGGTGCGAAATAGCTATGAGTCCGTCGCGGAGCCGGCGATACGTGCTGTTGGTTCTACTCCTTGCCGGCTTCGCCGTGGTCTTGTTCCGGTTAGTGAACCTGCAAGTCTTGCAAGCGGCAGAGCTTACGGCGCGAGCGGATCGACAGCACCAAAAGAGCGTGTCACTGGAAGGTGCGAGGGGAACGGTGACCGACCGGCACGGCAAGGTGCTCGCCATGAATGTGGAAGTCCCCTCGATCTTCGGCGTCCCTACTTCACTCGACAGTCCTTCCAATGCCGCCAGATTCCTCTCGCCCGTGCTGCACCTCCGTCGTGAGGAAATAGAAAGGAAGCTGCGTCAGGACAAGCATTTCGTATGGCTTGCGCGAAAGGTCGAGCCGGAGCAGGGTCGCCGCCTCGAACAGTTGTCGATTGACGGTATCGGGATGGTTATGGAGGGACGAAGGTTTTATCCCAAAGGTCCTCTTCTTGCCCATGTTCTGGGGTTCGTCGGTATGGACGGCATGGGGCTCGAGGGATTGGAGCGTCGCTATGAATCGCAACTGCATGGAGAAAAGCGGCTGACGATCCTTCAACGCGACGCACTGGGTCGTACGGTGTTCCCCAAAGGACTCCGTGAACAAGCGCCCACTGCAGGCCAGACGCTCACTCTCACGATCGACGAGGTGATCCAATATATCGCCGAAAAAGAGCTGGAAGAAGCCGTTGACCATGCCCGCGCGAGATCCGGCACCATCATTGTAATGGAACCGAAGACCGGTGCCATCCTCGCCATGGCGGTCAACCCGCGATTTGATCCCAATGCCGTCGCATCATTGACGGCAGACCGTTGGCGGAATCGAGCCCTGACGGACACGTATGAGCCCGGCTCGACGATGAAGCTAGTGGTGGCCGCCGCAGCATTGGAAGAACGAGTGATGATGCCGGGCTCCATGCTATTTGGGGAAAACGGCCGAATGACGATTGCCAACACGACCATTCATGACCATGAAAAACTCGGATGGATGACGTTTGCGCAGATGATCCAAAAGTCGAGCAACATCGGTGCAGCCAAAACGGGCATGCTCCTCGGGGACCAACGGCTGTATCGTTATCTCCAGGCATTTGGCTTCGGTCAACGTACGGACATCGACCTTCCAGGCGAGGTTGCCGGCTTACTCAAGTCTCCGCGAGAGTGGCACCGGCGCTCTTTGGCTTCGATATCGATGGGCCAAGAAGTCGGTGTGACACCGTTGCAGATGATCACGGCGGTTTCGGCCATTGCCAATGATGGCGTCCTCATGAAGCCGTACGTCGTCGCCGGAGTCAGAGATCAGAAGGGGCAGGCGGTCAAGGAGATTCTTCCTCAAGTCAGACGTCGAACGGTGTCTCCAGCGACGGCTCGAATGCTTACCGGCATCATGGAAGGAGTGGTTACCAGCGGAACGGGAACCAAAGCGGCCATCCCGGGCTTCCGCGTCGCGGGGAAGACCGG
>DASUXH010000243.1:0-4357 GCA_036378015.1 Nitrospira sp.
AATGGAGGAGTTGTCGAAGACCTTTCCGCCAGGAGTCTCGTACGACATTCCCTACGACACCACCAGGTTCATCGAAGTGTCGATCGAAGAGGTGGTCAAGACGTTGCGCGATGCGATGATTCTGGTCATCCTCGTCGTGTATCTTTTCTTACAATCCTGGCGTGCGACGCTGATCCCGGCGGTGGCGGTGCCCGTCTCGCTCATCGGGACCTTTGCCGGCATGTCCGCCCTGGGCTTCTCGATCAATACACTGACGTTGTTCGGCATGATCCTGGCGATCGGCATCGTCGTGGACGACGCCATCGTCGTGGTCGAGAACGTCGAACGTCACATCGAAGACGGCCTGTCGCCCAAAGAAGCCGCCAAGAAGGCGATGGACGAAGTGACCGGCCCGGTGATTGCCATCGTGCTCGTCCTCTGCGCGGTCTTTGTTCCCGTGGGGTTCTTGGGCGGCATTACAGGCCAGCTGTACAAGCAATTTGCGATCACGATCGCGATCTCCGTCACGATCTCCGGCTTCGTCGCGTTGACGTTGAGCCCTGCGCTGTGCGCCCTGATCCTCAAGCCGCGGCATGCGCCCAGGAAGGGTGTTTTCGCGTACTTCAATCAATTCTTCGGGTGGGCCCAACACCGCTACGCGGGTGCCGTCGATCATACGATCGGACGCCCGCTCCTTTCACTCGCGTTGTTCGGCATCGTCGCGGTCGTGGCGTTAACGCTGTTCCGTGTCACGCCGTCGGGGTTTTTGCCGGACGAAGACCAAGGCTACATCATCGTGGTCGCTCAGCTGCCAGACGGCGCGTCGAAGAAACGGACCCTCGCCGTCATGGATCGAGTCGAAGAATTTTTTACCTCGAATCCTGCCGTCTACGGCACGAATGCGCTCGTCGGTCAGAATTTCGTCTTCAACACGCGCGGGACCTACATGGCGACCACGTTCGTGCCGCTCATGCCCTGGGATGAACGGAAGGATCCGCAGCAACATGCCAAGGCCTTGATCGCGGGCGCCTTTAAGGAATTTGCGAAATTCCGCGACGCCGTCGTGTTGGCCTTCAATCCTCCCTCGATCCGGGGCCTCGGCGCGACGGGCGGATTTTCCGTCCAGATTCAGGACCCCAGCGGCGGGGACTTCAAGAAATTTGCAGCCGTGACGAGGGAATTCGTAGCCAAAGCCAAACAGGATCCGGCGATCGGCGGGATCAGCACGAGCTTCCGCGTGACTGCCCCCAGATTGTACGCCACGATCAACCGCGATCGCGCGAAGGCTCTCGGGGTCCCGATCTCTGAAGTCTTCGACACGATGCAGGCCTACTTCGGCAATTTCTACATCAACGATTTCGTGAAATTCGGCCGGGTCTACCGCGTGCAAACCGAAGCCGAATCGCAGTATCGCTCGGCGCCGCAGGACATTTCGAAAATTTATGTACGGACGACCAACGGTCAGGGCCAAAGCCATGCCATGATTCCGCTCGACACGGTCGTGAGCACCGAATCGACGAGCGGTCCCGATCCGGTCACACACTTCAACGGATTCAACACGGCCCTGGTCCTCGGGGCCTCGAGCCCCGGCTTCAGCTCGGGGCAAACGCTCGACGCGCTGCAACGGGTGGCTCAGGAGGTACTCTTGCCGCAGGGCTATCGGATCGACTGGAGCGGGATTTCCTTCCAGGAGCAGAAGGCGGGCAGTCAGTCGGTGCTCGCGTTCGGCTTCGGTCTCCTGATGGTGTTTCTGGTCCTCGCGGCGCAGTACGAAAGTTGGACCGTCCCCTTTGCGGTGATCCTGGCGGTTCCCTTCGGCGTGTTCGGCGCCTTGTCGGCGGTCTGGCTGCGAAGCATGAACAACGACATCTATTTCCAGATCGGACTGGTGACGCTGATCGGCCTGTCCGCGAAGAATGCCATCTTGATCGTGGAGTTTGCAGGGCAGCAGCACGAGCAGGGCCGCACATTGATGGAATCGGCGATCGAGGCGGCACGGCTGCGCTTCCGTCCCATTATCATGACCTCGATGGCCTTCATTCTGGGTGTTTTGCCGCTCGTGATCGCCAGCGGGGCCGGCGCCGCCAGCCGGAGATCGATCGGTACGGGCGTGCTGGGCGGGATGCTGGCCGCAACCTTCCTCGCGATCTTCTTCGTGCCGCTGTTCTTTGTGCTCATCGGAAAAATCAATCAGTGGGTCAAGGGGCGGGGAGCGACGGAGCCATCGGCGGTGCCCGCGAGGGACCTGCCGCAGAAACGACTGTCTGACCAATGATTCCCTCCTCGTGTTAGCAGGGAGGTGACGCATGTCTTCCATCATCCACCGCTTGCTGGTCTTATCGCTACTGTTCGTGCTGCCCTCGTGCAAAGTGGGGCCCGACTATGAGCGCCCGGACATTCCGGTGTCCGACTCATTCCGCATGGCGGAGGAGGCGAAAGACGTACAGTCTCTGGCCAATGTGCCGTGGTGGGAACTCTATCGTGATGACGAGCTCCAAAAGCTGATCCGCATCGCGCTGGAAGGAAACAAAGATCTCAAACGGGCAGTCGCAACCGTCGACGAGTTCGCCGCGCGTGTGCTCGTTTCGAAAACCGATTTTGCTCCGCAGATGAATGCCACCGTCAACGCGCCGGGCTTCGGCAACACCCGAAATGTCCAGTTCCCCGGCTTCCCCAATCCGTTCAACTACTATATTCAGGGCAATCTGTCCTGGGAACTCGATTTCTGGGGACGGATCCGCCGTTCTAATGAGGCGGCGCTCGGAGACCTGCTCGCCCGGGAAGAAAACCGACGAGCGGTTATTCTTCAAATCGTGGCCGGAGTTGCCCAAACCTATTTCGAGCTTCGGCAGTTCGATCTGCAGCTGGAAATCGCCACCCGCACGTTGCAGGCATGGAATGAGTCGGTGAAGCTCGCAAGGGCACGATTCCGCGTGGGCTACATCAACCAACTCGATGTCGATCAGTTCGAAGCCGAGCAGGCGAACGCCGCCGCTCGCATCGCCGAATTGAAGCGGCAGATGGTGCAGAAGGAGAACGAGATCAGCGTCTTGCTTGGGAGAAATCCCACTCGAATTACAAGGGGACGGGCGCTCACCGAGCAAGTCATGCCGCCGCTGGTGCCGGCCGGTCTTCCCTCCGAGCTGCTCCAGCGCCGTCCGGACGTCATCCAAGCGGAGCAGCAGTTGGCGGCCGCGACCGCGAGAATCGGACAGGCAAAAGCCGACCGCTTCCCGAAGGTCAGCATCACGGGGATTTTGGGCATCGCCAGTCCTCACTTGAACAGAGTCGTGGGCAATGAAACGTTTTTCGGAGTAGCCGGCGTCGGGGTAGCCGCGCCCTTGCTCAATGCGCAGGTGTTGGGCTTTCAGCAGGAGGCGTCGGAAGGGCAAGCGGGCCAGGCCGTCGCTCAATATGAGCAGACGATCCTCACCGCCTTCCGGGAAGTGGAAGACGCATTGGTAGCGGTGACGACTGCGGTGGAACAAACCGCGGCACAGGAAAAGCAGGTTAAGGCGCTGCAATCTGCGCTGCGTCTCGCAAATTTACGCTATACCGGAGGGATTGCGAATTATCTCGACGTCCTTATCGCACAGCGGAATCTTTTCGACGCCGAGCTCTCGCTGGCCAGCACGCGCCGTCTGCATCTCGTGTCGGTCGTCCAGCTGTATAAAGCGCTGGGGGGAGGATGGCTGCCGGAACCGGTAGCGGCGAATATAGCGGAACAGCCCAGGACGCACGAGGCAGCCATGAGACAGTAGTGACGAGGTGCTCGCTTATCCACCTCTGTCTACTTCCACACACGTTTTCCGCGTTTCTTCAGACGCTTCCATTCAGACCAAAACTCCTCGCGCACTTCCTCGCGCCGCTGGTTGGCGCGGGCGGCAAGCAAGCCCGCAGTGAAGGCGGCCTGCCGCCGTCCCTGATATTTGAGGAATCCCTCCACATAGCGCTCAGCCAGCACGGCGTCTTGATGGCTGCCCAACAAATCCTGCAGTCGTCCGGCTCGCTTGATAAACCGACTGATCGCCTTGCTGTCGCGTCCTCGAGCCAATTCCGCTGCGTATCTCGCTCGCTTGGTTTTGATTCTGACCCGATGAAGCTCGGCATTCGTGGGAGATTGTTTGAGACATTTGACGGTCTTTCGGAGCTTGCGAAATTGACAGGCCGCCGCGTCGGTGAGTGTGTACTCAAGGTCTACCACCACTGGACTCTCCGCCGCATCACGCAATTTGCTGACAAACCCGACGTAACGGGCGCTCTTCATTTCGTCCAGCACCAGCTGATAGGCCTGGTCCCGTTCGCTCTGCAAGTGGCGCTGGAACCGTTCGAGCGGGCGCCGGTCGCGGGCTTTCAATGCTTTGGCCTCCGTCCGAAA
>DASUXH010000244.1:0-3446 GCA_036378015.1 Nitrospira sp.
GCCCTTGCGCTCGACTTTCGTCACGGCGGCGAGGAAACTGGATTCACCGGGGTCGAGGAATTCAGCATCGACGAGGGTTCCCGGCGTGTACAGACGGACCACCTCGCGGCGCACAAGTCCTTTGGCGAGTTTGGGATCTTCCACCTGTTCGCATAGGGCGACGGTACGTCCCACTTTCAACAGTTTGGCAATGTAGCCCTGGGCCGCATGATAGGGAACGCCGCAGAGAGGAACCGGATTGCTGCTCGACTTGTCTCGGGAGGTCAGTGCAATGGACAGCAATTGCGATGCGGCTTCTGCATCCTCGTAAAACATCTCATAGAAATCGCCGACGCGGAAGAAGAGAATGGCTTCAGGGTAGCCTCGTTTGATTTCGCGGTATTGCCGCATGAGCGGCGTCTCGTCATGCTCACTCATCGGAGTTTTCTCTGAGGGCGATGTCTCCGGGGACGGGCGGCGTCGTTCGTCCCGTCATTTTCTCCAACGAGTGGCGGAGACGTTCCAGGTCCACTTCAGCTTCCTGCAGCGCCTTGGTTTTGCGGCGCAGCTCGATACGGCCTTTGACCCATGGCGGGAATAACAAAATTACCGAGACCAACAGGCCGACGCCGAACCCCGCCAAGATGGGCTTGTAGATAGGCGTCGAGGCCTCGAACAATCCGAAAAAATAGCGAAGAGTGACTTCCTGCTCCTGGTTTTGAAGGAAAAAGGCCAGGCATAGCAACAACAAGGTGCCGACCAAAATCACACGAATCATGAGCGTGGTATTCCCTTGAGGCTCCGTCGCGGCTGCGGGGAGCGGGGATGTTGTTTCTGACGCATCGTAGCGTGTTTGAGACGAGCCAGCAACGCGGCAGACAGCGGGCCGGTGGCCCTCAGTTCGATACTTCTACTCTGAACCTTGTGGTGGCGCAACTCTATTTCCAGGCGGTCGTCCGGCAGGATTCCGGGAGCCTTGCCGGCCCATTCGACGGCGACAACGGTTGTTCCCGTGAGGTAATCCTCCAGTCCGATCGCTTCCGCCTCCTTCGCCGAGTTCAAACGGTAAAGATCGATATGTGCCAGGGGCAGGCGGCCGTGGTATTCGTGCAACAAGACAAAGGTCGGACTGCTGACGGCCTCCGCCGGCGCGCCGAGACCCGTAGCGATTCCACGGACAAGGGCCGTTTTGCCTGCGCCCAGCGTACCGAACAAGGCCAGATATTCCCCTCCCTCGAGTACAGAGCCGATGGCGCGGCCCAGGCGATCGGTGTGCCGGAGCGAAGGTAGCGATCGCCGCAAGATTCGGCTCGGTGCCATGACAGGCCGGCGAATACTTCGAGTTGACTCGGCTCGTCTTCTAACCGACGACTGCTTGAATGGCATAGGGAATCTGTTCAATGAGATCGCCGGCGATCATGCCGGCTGACCCAAAGCGAGCGGCCGCCAGATCTCCCGCTGTTCCATGCAGATAGCTCGCCGCGCAAGCCGCCTCCCACGAAGGAACGCCTTGTGCGAGAAGGCTGACGAGCATGCCGGTGAGCGTATCTCCCGTTCCAGCCGTGGCCATCCCTGGGTTCCCTGTGGGACAAATCATGAGCAGACCATCGGGCCTTGCGACCACCGTCCGGGCACCCTTCAGCACGACAAAAACTCCGCGTTCGCGTGCGAAGCGTCTGGCCGTGCCGAGGCGATCGGCGTTGACGCTTTGTGGCGTGGCGTCGCCTTCCAAACGCGCCATCTCACCGGGATGCGGAGTGAGAATGGGAGGAGTCTTGCATTCGGTCAGCAACGACGGGCGGCTCGCCAACGCATTGAGAGCGTCGGCGTCGAGAACGGCGGGGCGATCTAGATGTTTCATCAAGGACTGGACGACCTCCACCGTTTCGGGATGCGTCGACAGGCCCGGCCCGATGGCAACCGCGGTTTTTGATTGAATGAAGTCAAGAATCCGGTCGAACGCGGCGCGACCAAGCGTACGGGCCTTGGTCTCAGGAAGCGACAGCGTCATGGCCTCGAGCAGCTTGGCCTCAACGATATCGTTGACGCTGGCTGGAACGCCAACGGTAACCAAGCCGACGCCCGTGCGCAACGCCGCCTTTGCGGCGAGGGCCGCGGCGCCTGTTTTTCCCACCGAGCCTGCAAGAATCCCGGCATGACCAAACGTACCTTTGTGAGCGGAGGCGGCGCGCACAGGTAGGGCTGCCTTCGCGAAGTCCTTGGTGATCAACAGTGTGCGGCTATCTGTCTCGTCCACATATGCGGCTGGAATCCCAATGTCGACGAGATGGATCAAGCCGGCGTGATCAATACCGGCACCTACATAGAGTCCGAGCTTGGGCAGACCGAACGTCACGGTTGCCGTTGCTCTGACCGCGCAACCCAGCACGGCTCCGTCGTCCGCATGGATGCCGGACGGCATATCCACGGAAACAATGGGGCTGCCGGCTTCATTCATCAATCGGATAGCTTCGCCATAGGCGCCGGTGACCGGCGTTGAGAGGCCAGTGCCAAGGAGTGCGTCAACGATGAGGTCGCTGTTGGCGAGAAGCGCTTGCACCCGATCGAGAGATTGGGACGATTTGGTCGCCGATGCTCCGCCGATTCGAAGCCAGCGGCGATGCATGGCCTTGGCGTCCCGGCTTAATTCGACGGCGGATGCGAGCATCAGCACGATCACATTTGCCCGACGCTGACGCAACAGCCTGGCGACCGCGAGCCCGTCGCCGCCGTTGTTGCCTTTCCCACAGACGATCGTCACCCGTTTGCCCGCAAGCGGGCCAAATCGGTCCTGGATAAAATCAGCCGTCCCGAGGCCGGCACGCTCCATCAGCGTCAGACTCGGCACGCGAGCTTCCATGATGGCGCGCCGGTCCAGGGCCTGCATCTGCCTTGCCGTCACGATCTTCATACTGCGGCTCGCGCGATCCTTGGCCAGTTACCGGGGCGGGGTTGATTCAGCTGAGCAGTGCTTTCATCTCACGCACGGCCTGATCGAGACCGACCAGGACGGCCCGTGCAATGATACTGTGACCGATATTGTATTCGACGATTTCGGGAATATGAGTCAACCGCTTGAGATTGTGGTAATTCAATCCATGGCCGGCATTGACGCCGATCCCCAGCTTGTACGCGAGCTTCGCTGCCTGTGTGATGGTTTCGAATTCGGCGTCTGCTTCCTTTGACCGCTTCGCGTTGGCGTATCGGCCCGTATGCACTTCGATGAAGTCGGCCGAGAGCTTGTGCGCGGTTCTGACATGTCCCAAGTCCGGTTCGATGAACAGGCTCACAGGGATTCCTCCGTCGTGAAGCATCCCTATGACCTGCTGGAGGCGGTCTTTGTGGGTGTGGACATCGAGTCCGCCTTCCGTGGTGAGTTCCTGTCGCTTTTCAGGGACGAGCGTAACCAAATCCGGTTTGACCGCCAGCGCAATCTTCGCCATGGTCTCATCCGCCGCCATTTCCAG
>DASUXH010000245.1:0-4258 GCA_036378015.1 Nitrospira sp.
CGAAGCAGATGGATATTGTTGACCTGCACGGAAGCCGCCGTCCCCTGCATCGATTGATACACTCCCTGGAGAACGGTGGAGAGAAGCGTAGGACTTTCACCGATGATCTCTGCGGCCCGAATGAGCAGGCGCTCCGGCACACCAGTCACCCGTTCAACGCGATCGGGCGTCCATTTCGAGACGGCTTCCGACAATTGGTCGAATCCGACGGTACATCTCCGAAGGAACGAATGGTCAATCCACCCATGCTCGATCAGCAAATGCTGAAGTCCATTGAGCAACGCGAGGTTGGTTCCGACACGCAGAGCGAGGTGGACATCGGCCTCCTTGGCGGTTTCCGTACGGCGAGGGTCGATCACAACCATCTTGGGTGGATTGGGCCCGCTCCGGCGGTCCAGCATCCGCATCCACATGACCGTCTGCTGGGAGGCCACATTGTGGCCGACGAGCATGAACGCATCCGTGACATCAATGTCTTCATAGGACCCGGGCTGGCCATCGGTCCCGAACGATTCCTTCAACGCGCTGCTCGCCGTCGCCGTACAGAGCCGCGTGTTTCCGTCCATGTGAGGAGTTCCGATTCCCGCCTTTCCTATAAGGGCAAGCGTGTAATACTCCTCGAGATATAGTTGCCCACTGGTATAAAAGGCGACCGAATTCGGCGTGTGTCGGTCGATCAATTCTCGCGAGCGGCGCACGATCAGATCCATGGCTTCATCCCAGCTGGCTGGCTCCAGCTCGCCTTTCCGCCGAATCAGGGGAACCGTCAGCCGGTCAGGTGAATGGTTCGCGATCCAGCCATGGAGGCCTTTGGGTCCTAGTCTCCCATGATTGGTGCGATCCGATTCGCGCCCGCGAACCCCGACAATCTTGCCGTCGCGCACGCCGATGTCGATTCCGCAGCCGTAGGAGCAGAGGATGCAGGCCGATGGCACCCACTTCTCAGGTATTTGCAACGTCCTCTCGTCGACTCTCACGGGCCAATGGTCGCGATAGGGAGACCTTTGTCCCCAAACGTCGGAGATACTGTCACGCGTTTGTCCCATGTTCCGCCTTTTCGAAAAACTTTTAAGCAGCCTTCTTGACGCGCCGTCCGCGAGAAGACCGCACTCGGCGTCTGGGCTGTGTTTCCTTGCTCGACGTCCTCGAATGGGAGGTCCCATCGTCGACGCGGGCCATCAGTGCTTCTTTTCGTTCCATGGCCTCCTGCGCCAGCTCATCCCAGTTGATCTCTGCTTTTTCTGCCGCCGGGAACAGCGTCCCTTCTTCTTCCCTGACGTGATGCTTGATGCTTTCCCCGAGGACGGTGAACTTGGCTTCATGTCGTTCGCCGTTGTACTTCATTCGTTTCAGTTCCTTGATGAGTACGTGGGCGACATGGTGCTCTTCCAATGCTTCGTCCATCACGTCTTCTTCGTCGATCTTTTCGCGGATCGCCGGGTAAATGAGTGTCTCCTCCAACTTCGCATGGACCTCGAGCTCATGCAGTGTTTCCTGGATGATTCGCGTTTTTGAACGGGAATCCTTCGCCGATTCGAATTCGTCGAACAATTCTTCTACCTTACGATGGTCCTTCTTCAGCATCTCGAAAACCGGGTTGGTGGTGAACAATCCCATATCATTGCCTCTTCTTTTTAGGGTGAATGATGGAAAAACCTGCCTGTGTCTATTAAGCGTCCAGCAGCGGGTGAAACCGAACTGGGACGAGCCCTAATTGAGCCTTGATAGAGGTCTGCGCCTGTTCCGTCCTTTCATCACTGCCGACCTTCTGGACAGACTGCTCTAGTCCAGACACTATTTCTTGGGAGTCGGCCTACGGCTCATGGAGCAGGCTCAGGATTTGAGGTAAGACAGTTTGCATTTCTCCCGGATAGCGGCCTGTGTTTTGCACAACTTGAGCCGTATGGGTGCCCGCCTCAAGACTTTTTGGTCGCTCAACAAGGTAGCGGCTAGTCAATGGAGCGAAGACCGCGCTTCCCGTCTGGGGGCCGCCCTAGCCTATTACACGACCTTTTCGATCGCGCCTCTCTTGATCGTGATCATTGGAATCATCGGCCTCGTGTTCGGCCAGGAAGCGGCTCAATCAGCAATCATGGATCAAATTCGGCAGCTCGTCGGACCGCAAAGCACCTCCGCCATTCAAGAGATGATTCAGCGGGCGGATCATCCGTCTACCGGCATCTTTTCGACCATCATCGCGACCGTGACTCTCCTTGTGGGAGCTGGAGGGTTTTTTGGCCAGTTAAAGGACGCGCTTAATACGGTCTGGGGCATCGAGCCGAAACAAGGCCGGGGCGTGTGGGGGTTCCTCAAGGATAACTTTCTGTCGTTTGCCGCATTGCTCGGCACAGGTTTTCTGTTGCTCGTCTCGCTCGTCATCAGTACGGCATTATCGGCCTTCGGCAAATGGTTCGGCGGTCTCTTGCCGCTTCCGGAAGTGGTGCTGCAGTCGATTAATTTTCTCGTATCGTTTGTCGTCATTGCGGGTTTGTTCGCCTTGATCTTCAAGGTATTGCCCGACGCACGCGTTGCGTGGTCGGACGTCTGGGTCGGGGCGCTGCTGACATCCGGTCTCTTTACCATCGGCAAATTCGCCATCGGGCTCTATCTGGGAAAAAGCAATGTCGGATCGGGCTATGGAGCGGCCGGTTCGCTGGTCGTCGTGCTGGTGTGGGTCTACTACTCCGTGCAAATTCTGTTATACGGCGCAGAGTTTACCGAGGCATACGCCAAGCAGCTGGGAAAAGATATCAAACCGACCGAAGAAGCGGAAGCAGTGGACGGCACGACACGACGCCCGCTTCGTGCAGCTGCCTCATCTGAGCGGGGCGCAGACGAAGTGGAAGGAAGACCGGAGGGACTTATGGGAGGACTACGCCGGCATCGAGGGTGGGTCATTGCGGGAGCAATAGTAGGTCTCGTGATTATCACATTGCTCGTGGCCGGCTCGCTTCTAGGTGGGCCGGCGAAGAGATATCTCGAGACCGAGGCCCGCAACCGGTTTCCCGAGTACGACATAACGATCGGGGCCCTGAAATTCCAGCCGTTCAGGTTGGGAGTCGGCCTACAAGACGTGGTCATACGATTGCGGTCACATCCTGAACCACCGTTGTCACAAATTCCTTCTCTACAAGGA
Organism: Nitrospira sp.; assembly: GCA_036378015.1. GTDB lineage: Bacteria > Nitrospirota > Nitrospiria > Nitrospirales > Nitrospiraceae > Nitrospira_C. The sequence continues at coordinate 3,137 of DASUXH010000245.1, forward strand.
AAGGTGCGTGTGTTTCCACTCTTCACCGGCAAAATTGACGTACAGCTGAAGATTGACCATCCCAAGTTGGCCGCAACCGAGCAACAGGTGGACGCCGTTCTGCATTCGCCCGAGAAGAAGGAAGAGGTCGAAAAGCAGAAGGTCGCATGGCAAGACACTATGCGACAGATGATGCCGATTCGACTGTCGCTCGTTCTTGCCGATGGCACGGTGACGTACCAAAGCGGGCCGAACGTCGAGCCCATCGAACTCCACCAGTTGGCAATCGACGCTCGCAACGTCACAAATCGGCCGGACGACAATGAAGCCTACCCGTCGGCGCTTCGCATGAATGTTCGGGTTTCGGACGACTCCAATGTCGCCTTGGACAGCCGTGCCGATTTTCTCGCGAAACCGAATCCCCGGATCGAAGGAGACTTGAAAATCGAACATTTTTCTCTGCCCGCCCTGCGGCCGCTGACCGGCAAATACAATATCCAGCTACGCCACGGCGACCTCGACCTCACCGCTCATGTGAAATATGCCTCCTCCACCACCGTCGTCGATGTGAATGAATTACTCGTGGAGGGCGCGACGGTCGATTTCGTTCATACGGCACAGACCAGGCAGAAGGAAAAGCAGCAGGTGAAAAAAGCAGCGGAAAAGGCAACAGATGCGCAAGACCCCTCCGTGATCGTCAAAGTATCAAGCGGCAAGATCCTTCATAGCGACGTCGGCTTCATCAACAAGGCAACCTCTCCTGATTATCGGGTTTTCCTCTCTGATCTGGATCTTGAAATGCACAACTTCAGCAACCGGCCTGAGGAAGGGATGGGGACAGTCAAGCTGACCGGAAGCTTCATGGGCAGCGGGCCGACCAAGGTGGAGGGGGCCTTCCGGCCTGAAAAACCCAATCCCGACTTCAAAGTCCAGGTCCGCATCGTGAAGACTCCTGTCGAGCGGCTGAACAAGGTGCTTGAAGCGCATGGACACATCGCCGCCAGTCAAGGCACGTTTGCGTTTTTCAGTGATATGACGGTGAAGAACAACCGCATCGAAGGATATGTCAAACCATTCCTGAAAGACGTTCAAGTGTATGATCCAGAGCAGGATCAAGATACGGCGACGAAGAAGATTTTTGAA
>DASUXH010000246.1:0-4805 GCA_036378015.1 Nitrospira sp.
GTCGGCGTAGGTGTTCACGAGCAACGTTTGGAAGAGTGAGACGAATTCCTGCTTGTCGTTCTCAGGGAGATTCGCCCATGGCGCGCCCAGCGACCGGCGGGACATTTCTGGGTAATCAAACCGCTCGCCGACGACCTTTTCGAGCAGCTGGCGACGCTCGTTCGCCTTGCTTGGCTGTTTGAGGTCCTTATCGGCCAGGATGCGAAGGACTTCACCGATCGTGGCTCTCATGGCCTCGGTCGCTTCGCCGGCGTGCGCACGGTCGGCGGCCATGCCCGTCAATAGGACCGTCACAACCACGACGAGGCCTCGCAGCCACGCTCTACCGGACTCCCACTGCACGCAGGCACGCATCTTCATAATGACCTCTCCCTCTTGCACATATGGCGACCCCGTCGCGACGTCAGTCGGCAGGTCATTTCACATTACCATGGACGTACTGGCTCACCAACTCTTCGAGATCAAGACCGGACTCCGTGTCGCGGATCGTATCGCCGGGTTTCAATGGATCGCCTCCTCCTCCCGGCGAAAGAGCCAGAAATTTTTCGCCGATAATGCCTCGCGTTTTGATCGATGCAATCGTGTCCGTGTAGAGCTTGATCTTGTTGTCCACTGCCAGAATCACGGCGGCCCGGTCTTCATTCAGATTGATCGCCCGAACGCGTCCGACTTCGACGCCCGCGATTTCCACGGCAGACCCGGCTTTCAATCCCGAGGCCGTGTTGAACTGTGCGACCACTTCATAGACGTTTCCGCCGATCAACTCGAGTTTCCCGAGTTTGATCGACAAGTAGCCAAGACAGAGAATGCCGACCAGCACGAATACGCCGACGATGAATTCCAGTCTCGCCTTTTCCATGGTCCGCTCCTTCGCCGTTTTAGCCGGCCGCTGTTTTCAACGATACAGGGCCGCTGACGGAAATAAACTCGTGGATCTCCGGGTCGGTCGTCTTGACAAATTCGTCTGAGGGCGCCATGAGGGCAATTTTGCCCTTGCGCAGCATGGCCACCCAGTCGCTAATGGCGAAAATTTCCGGGATCTCGTGGCTGACCATCACGGCGGTAAATTTGAACCGCTGCTGCATGGTCACGATCAAGTCGTGGATCGATTTTGCCATCAAGGGATCCAAGCCGGTCGTCGGCTCGTCAAATAAGATGATTTCCGGCTCCATGACCAACGCACGGGCCAGGCCGGCCCGTTTCTTCATGCCGCCGCTCAACTCGGCCGGATATTTGTGCCCCATGCCGCTCAATCCGACTTGTTCGAGCTTCTCGTCTACCCGCCGCGAAACTTCAGCGCCCTTCATGCGCAGCTTTTCACGCAACGGAAACGCCACGTTTTCAAACACGGTCAATGAGTCAAAGAGTGCCGCACCTTGAAACAGCATGGCAAAACGTTTGCGCACGTCATTGAGGGCCTTGCCTCTCAAGCGGCTGATCTCAATATCGCCGACCCAGACCTGGCCGCGGTCCGGCTGAAGGAGACCGATCATGTGCTTCAACAGCACGCTTTTCCCCTCACCGCTTCTGCCGATGATCGTCGTGAGCTTTCCGGCGGGAATGTCGAAATCAACGCCCTGGAGGACGCGCTGACCACCCAGCATTTTTTCCACTCCGACGAGTTTGATCATGCCTAGAGCAAGACGGACGTGAGGAAATAGTCCCACACGAGGATCACCACCGAAGACAGCACGACCGCTTCCGTCGTCGCCGTGCCCAGCCCCTCGGCGCTGTGTCTCGTGTAAAATCCCTTGTAACAACAGATCCAACTGACGATCAGACCGAAACTGATCGATTTCAGGATGCCGCCGTACACGTCCTTCCATTCGACGGCTGACGCAATCGAGTTCCAATACGCGCCGCCATTGCCGCCCAAGAGTTCGACACCGACGAGGTATCCGCCGTAGATGCCAACCACGTCGAAGATCGCCACGAGCAACGGGACGCCGACGACACCGGCCACTAGCTTGGGAGCGATCAGGTACTGCAACGGGTTGATGGCCATGGTGTCCAGCGCATCGATCTGTTCCGTGATGCGCATAATACCGATCTCCGCCGTCATGGCGGACCCTGCCCTCGCCGTCACCATCAACGCCGCAAGCACCGGTCCCAATTCTCGAATCATGCTCAACGCGACCGCGGAGCCGAGCAACCCTTCCGATCCGAATTTGCGCAACGTGTAGTAGCCTTGAAGCGCAAGGACCATGCCGGTGAATCCTGCGGTGAGCACGACGACAAACGTCGACTTGTAGCCGATGAAGTGCAGTTGTTTGACGATTTGGACGAACCGCAAAGGCGGCCTCGTCAGCCAGGCAAAGGACGACAGGACAAAGAGCAGCATGCGCCCCATCTCCTCGATGACCGATAGGCCCCATGCTCCAACACGTTCGACCATCAGGCCCCTCCCCCGTACGAGACCGCCGACAGCCCGAATCCGTGGGCGGCGCACGGGCCGCATATCGCAGTGAGCCGCTCTGCCGCCACCCAGCTTTGATGTCGGAGTCGATTCAGGCCTATGAAGCTCGATGGATTGATGATCATGGCACCGATCCCTCGTACCCAACCCCAAGGTTTGAGGAAGACATTGAAATCCAGAGGTAGATCTTCATCGGCCACATCCGAGACTGTGCGGACGACAGCGAACGGGATGCCATGGGACTGTGCGACTTTTCCTATTGCGGCACTTTCCATGTCCAGCGCCACCGCACCCGTCCGGCGGTAAAGGTCCTGCTTGTCGACTGCGCGGCAGACCACGGAGGACAGCGACAACACCGGACCGCTCTGCACAACAACTCCCATTTCCGTCGCAGCCGTTTCTACCGAGCACCGGACCCTCTCCTCGCAGACGATGGAACCTCCGGACTGCGTCCAGCTCCCCTCGAATCTGCCGGATACAACGCTGGTTGCCACGATCACGTCTCCAACCGTCGCCCCGGGCATAAGCGCGCCGGCAAATCCCGAGGAAATCGCCAACGCCGCAGCTTCCTGGTTCAAGACTGCGCGCGCCGCGGCAGCTGCCGCCTCTGGTCCGATGCCCGTGAGAACAAGCCGATAGGCTCGACCGGCGTGCCGGCCCATGAAACCGGTCACACCGTCGATCTCGATCCGTCGGTCGACCTGCATGGCGCGTTGCAAGGCGGCCAACTCCCAACGCGTCGCTGCGAACAGGACAACGGTATTGGAGGAAGAATCACCGGAGGATTGGGCATCGATGAATGACGTCGGCCGGTGTTGGCTCAACGATCGAACCGGTAGCACCCAGTCGTCAGCATCTGGTCCCGCACTTCGTCGGCTCGGATTCGGTTACGGGTTCTCAGATTTCGGTACATCGCGAGCGCCCATAGTGGGAAATACTGACAGTACCAGTGATAGCGAAGGTAGAACACTCGGGGGAACCCGGTACCGGTGTGCCGTACCTCTTCCCATGAACCGTCCTTCATTTGATGGCGAAGGAGGTATTGGACGCCCCTTGCTACACTGAATGAATCCGACATACCGGCGGACATGAGTCCGAGCAGCGCCCAGGCCGTTTGTGACGGAGCGCTTTCGCCTCTGCCGGCGAACGCCTGATCTCCGTAGGACAGACATGACTCGCCCCATCCGCCGTCCGGATTTTGTCTCGATTCGAGCCAGGCAACAGCACGTTGGATGTACGGCTGCGACAAATCTTCACCGATGGCCCGGAGGCCGGCAAGCACGGACCAGGTCCCATAAATGTAGTTCACGCCCCAACGCCCATACCAACTGCCGTCCAGTTCCTGCTCATGCTTGAGAAACGACAGCGCCGGCGCCACGGCCGAATGCGTCTGGTCATACCCCAGGGCGGCCAACATTTCGAGACACCGTCCGGTCAAATCGGCGGTGCTGGGATCGAGCAACGCATGGTGGTCGGCAAAAGGAATGTAATTGAAGACGATTCGGTTGTTGTCCCTGTCGTAGGCGCCCCAACCGCCATCGGAGCCTTGCATCGCGACCACCCATGCGGCACCCCGACGGATCGAGTCTTGTAGTTCCGCCGGTTGCGGCATCTTCACTTTGGATAGCGCCATCAGCACGACGGCCGAATCATCGACATCGGGGTACAGCTCGTTTTCGTGCTGGAAGTACCACCCGCCTGGTTCGGCGTTCGGCGCCGAGACAATCCAGTCGCCGACGGTCTTTGTCTGCCTCGATATCAAGTACGCGGCTCCCCGTTGCAACGCGGGATGGTCCTGCGGCATCCCGGCCTCGACCAGCGCGTTCATCAGAAGCGATGTATCCCAGATTGGTGAGTGGCACGGTTGCAAGTGCATCGCCTCGACCCGCTGATCCCCGACCGAGACGGTGTCGTAGATTTCGAGCTCTTCGATTTCCGTGAGCGCCTTCCGCACCAGAGGATCGTCGGCTTGGTAGCCCAAACACTGCAACGCCATGATCGAATTGGCCATGGCCGGATAGATCGCTCCCAACCCGCCGCTGCCTTTGATATGTTCCAGCATCCACGTCGAAGCGCGATGCAACGCCCTCTCGCGCAACCACATCAGCGGCATGTGGTCATAGATTTTCAACAAGGCATCCAGGGCCACAAAGACGTTATGGGGCGTCAGCCACTTTTGGTCTTTGTTGAAGGGGGGATATTTCCAATAGCGAAGTTCGGTGCGCGGAACGGCGTACAATTCTTCGATCCCTTGCTCCTTCGCGATGCGGCAGACCGGGCGGTGCGCGAAAACGATCAGCAACGGAATCAGCACTGCGCGGGACCAATACGAAATCGCATAGATGTTGAAGTAGAACCACGTGGGAAGGAACATGAGTTCGACCGGCAT
>DASUXH010000247.1:0-9428 GCA_036378015.1 Nitrospira sp.
ATCCAGGTTCTGATAGCCGCTGCTTTTTGTTCGTTGTTATTGCCACCGTCCATGATACCCCTCCTTACGCCACGCGATAGGTGGGGGTCTCTTTGATTTCGGCCCCGGCCACGACCCGGGAACCAATGATGGCCCCCCACACCGTTGTGCCAAGCGAAAGCACACCGCCGATAGCCACGAACCAGGCGACGGACGAGACGAGACTCAGCGGCGGGAGCGATTCGCCATCGGGCACGAGTCCCATCGTACTGGGCGGCAAAAACATTAACGTGAAAGTCAAGGCGCCCCAAAGCACCAGGCCATGAAAGAGGCTTTCCACATAGCGGGACGCATCGGCCACCCAGGCCGTCACGTACCCGCCGATAAATGAAGCCGTCACCCAGGCGACCCCGCTCCATAACAGCAGCCCGACTGCGGCCGTGCTGCTGTTCCCCTCGCTTGATTGCGATTGAAGAAACACGACGCCGAGACCGAACGCCGTCAGTACAATATGGATCCCCAGCGTCACGAACAATCCGGCAACGATCGCCGGCCAGCGAAAAAGCACGACTCTGGCCCGATCACGAAACGGCAAAAAAGCCATGACAGCTCCCCCCTTTTCACCGGACTTGCAGATGCGTATCAGTCCAACCTTGCCTTTGAAGCCATGTCTTACGATATCGGCCTTGGTCCGTCGGGTCACATAGTGCGTTCCATAGGGTTCACTGCGCCACCCTGGCATCGTGACCGCTCGACCTCGGAATTTCACTAGGAGAGCGAGGGTCTCGAAGAGATCCGACCCATTCGTTGTTGGACGGACACCACAGAACCATCATCTTCGTTCGTTGCCCGTGCGGCCAACCGCACGAGGGCTATCAGTCCGGCTTCGTCGTGGGGCTTTGGAGCGAATGCGAACGGCAAGCAGTCGCTCTGGATGAAGGTGTGTTCCTGCAACTCTGTGGTAAGAATCACTGGAATCCTGGGATAGCGTGCCCGTACCTGCTTCAGAAATTCGATGCCGCTTAACCGCGGCATCCGGTCGTCGGTAATGACCAGATCGAAATGTCGTTTGCTCAGCTCAGTGAGCGCCGTCAGCCCGTCGCAAGCCGGTAGGACATTGTATCTCTGACCAGCCAGGACGGAAGCCGTGAGAAACCTGGAGTGATGATCATGATCCACTAGCAACACCCGTTTGCCGTATCCTTCCATCCCGGCCTCCATCGCTGAAATCCCGTTTTTGCTACCGTCCCGATCGGTCCTCCTCGGAACGCAATCCAGGTTCTTGCGACATCACCTGCGCGGGTTTATCGGCTCCCGGATTGATGAGAATCGGCACGTTCAGATTGTCAGGCAGCAGTACGAACTTCGAGTTTTGACTGTCATAGAGCTTGAAGCGGAGATAGTCGGGCGTCAATGTCTTCGCGATGGTTTCCTGGGCTTTCGCTTGTCCGGTCGAGCGAATGCGAAGGCCTTCCGCCTCCCCGTCCGCACGAATCCGGATGGCATCCCCTTCGCCCTTTGCCCGCCTCCGCATGATCTCGGCATCCCGATCTGCGATGACCAGTTCAAATTCCTTCTGCTCTTTCTCCTGCTCTTTTGATTGTTTGCGTTCCACTGCCTCGAGCACGATTCTGGCGAGCTCGATATCGGCCAGCGCCACGCTCGTCACCTCGAGATGCCGGCCTTTGAGCTTCTCGACGACGACCGCCTGAACCTTGGCGGCGATTTCGGCGCTCTGCTCGGGCACGTTCACCATTGGATAATTGGAGACGACGCTCCTCACTGCGGCGAGCAGCTCGGGCTTCACTACTCGAGGATAAAAGTCCGGTCCGATTTCCTGCGCCAGAAAATACACTTCCTCGGGCAGCGGCCGCATGATAATCGCGGCCCTCAGCTTGACGAGCAGATCGTCGGAACTGAGCGCATCCACGCTTTCGGTATAGCTCTGCCAGCGAATGTCATAGAGGAAGACGTCGTTCCAGGGCGCCCGCCAATAAAATCCACTCTTGAGCGTTTCGTTCGTCAGCCCTTCCGTGAAGGGATACCAACGCAGGCCCCGTTGGCCGGGGCTGACGGTGGTTCCGCAGCCGAATTGGACCAGCACGAAAAGCAGGCACAGGCTTGAAATAACGCGGCCATAGTGTTTCATGGTGTCCTTTCCGACGACACTTCTGGTCGTCGCGTCGAAGCGGACGACCGGATGTCCCGCCCCGCCTCGAGGTGTTCTTGCGCCAATCGCTCGCGATCTTCTGCGGTAAGCCGGTAGGATTCCGCCAAGAGTTTGGCGCTCGACATCCAGTCGGAACCGGGACCGAACATCCGCTCGTACATGTCGGCGCGGGCGTCAAACTCGTCGGCCTGTTTCCGTAAGCGGAGCGCTTCTTCTTGGTAGTAGCTGGCGATGAGGCGTTGATCGCTTGAGGGATGAAAGGAATCGAGGTCGAACCCCCGGTCCGGCGTGGCGCAGCCCATCCACACACTCAGCGTCACGACGGATAGCACCGGCCGATATACGCTCAGCCTGTTGAGGAAAGCTTTTCGGCCTCTTACCCCACGGATCCCTTTGCCGGCATCGCATCGAAGCCGTATTTGAGTAGAAGCTTTTGAATGCGCGGGCTCATCATGAAATTCATGAACTGCTGTGCCGCCGGCAGCGAGGCCTCGCGGCAGGTCGAGACCACCGCCTGACCGAACACGACTGGGATCGAGCGTCCGGCGGGCGCTTCATCGATGATGCGCACTTGTCCGCTGTTGATGGCGTCGGCGCGATACACGACGCCGACATCGGCATCGCCCCCGCTGACGAGGCGGACGACCTCGTCGGTATGGGGAGCCGGAACCAAGCGCGCATGATGGTGCGCCAAGGGATCCATCTGCTTGAGCGCTTTCACGGCAATCGCTCCAAGGCTCGACACTTTTGGATCGACCAGGGCGACACGCAAGGCCCCTCGAGAAGACGTTTCTCCAAATGAGATCGCAGTCGCGGCCGAGGCCGAGGACATCACCACGACCATCGAAGTCTGTGCATACTGACGAGGGCCGCCAAGCCGCGTCAGTCCCTTCTCATGGAGCATCTCCACTTCTTGCCATGATTCGGAAAGAAACACATCGATGGGAGCCCCCTGTTCGATCTGCCGGCGGAGCGTGTGAGAGGGACCATATCGAACCTCCACAGGCACACCGTGTTCCTGCTCAAACATCCGGAGAATCTCTTGGAACGGGGCCCTAAGGCTCGGGGCTGCCGCCACGGTCAATGGTTCGCCGCGGGCGGGGGTTCCATTGCCTACGACCGCGGCCCCACAGACGAGCATCATTGCGAGGGTGACTTTCAACGTTCGCACTGCGCTGCTCCCTTCGTCAAAAAGTTGGCATTCGACCACCGCCATAAGCATCGCAATATCAATACCAGGGGTATTTCCGCACCGTGACGAGAGCAGACTGCGAAATCACCCGGATTTTCATGATTTCTCGATCGAGGATTGTGCCGCGTCGACGCACGTGTGAGTTTCCGCACAGCCTGCACAGTGCGAAAACGCGAAGTGCCTGTCGCGCTTGCTCTGCTGAGAGAGAGGATGAGACTCGTATCGTGCTGGTAAACGCGGCATATTCTGACGGTTTTCAACCGACTAGGATGTGCACGAGTCTGCAGGTAAGGTGTTTGCTACCCCGCAGCACGATGCTCTACACTAGAGAGCCTTACTAGAGAACCTTCTGGCTTGGACGTACTTAGCTTATGAATGAAATTGTCCTCATCGCCCTCCGCAGGCCTTATACCTTCGTCGTCATGTCGATCTTGATCGTGCTGTGGGGCGTGAAAACGCTGCTCCACATGCCGACCGATGTCTTTCCCAACATCACTATCCCCGTGACGTCCGTCGTGTGGATCTACTCCGGCCTGCTGCCGCAACAAGTAGAAGGGCGCATCACATATTTGTTCGAACGGTTCCTGACCTCAACGGTCGAAGGGATCAAGTACATCCATAGTCATTCCTACTATGGCAGCAGCATCACCAACATTTTTCTCCAGGACGGAGTCGACGTGGGCAGGGCCGAAGCGGATATCGTGGGTATTGCGCAAAACGTGGTGAAGGCCTTGCCGCCCGATATTTCTCCCCCGATGGTCATGCGGCTCGCGCCTTCCTCAATCCCGGTGGCCATGCTCCAAATCAGTTCCGAGACCTTGACGCCCGCTGAGCTTTACAACCTCGCGTATATGCGGATCCGACCGCTGCTCGTGACCGTGCCGGGAATCGTCCTTCCCCATCCGTACGGAGGCCAGGACATGCAGGTCATGGTCAATCTCGATCAGCAAAAATTATTGGCGCGTCACATGACGCCCACCGACATTCACAATGTCCTCATGCAGCAGTATCTCGTGCTGCCATCCGGAGACATCAAGATCAAGTCGACCGACTGGATCGTCTTGACGAACGCATCTCCGTTGAAGATTGAGCACTTCAACGACATTCCCATTAAGCGGGAAGGCAACGCGTTCGTCTATCTGCGCGACGTCGCAACCGTCCAGCTCATGGGACGGGTGCAGCAGAATGCAGTGCTGGTAAAGGGCAAACAGACCGTCATCATCGTCGCCATGAAGAGCACGGAAGCCTCGACCCTTGATGTCGTGGATGGGATCAAGAAAATGATCCCCCGCGCCGAGCAGGTCTCTCCGCCGGGCGTCAAGATCAGGCTACTCGACGACGCCTCGACCTTTGTCAAGGATTCGATCTTCGACGTCGTGCATGAAATGGCGCTCGCCGGCGCACTGGTCGGCCTCATTGTGCTGCTGTTGCTCGGCTCTTGGAGAGCGACCGTCATCGTGTGGACGTCGATCCCGCTTTCGATCCTTACCGCCATCATCGGGCTTCATTGGCTGGAAGAGACGATCAACGTCATGACGTTGGGAGGATTGGCTCTGGCCGTCGGCATTCTGGTCGACGATGCGACCGTGATGATCGAGAATATCGATCGCCATATCGAAATGGGCAAGCCCCTCGAGCAGGCCATTATCGACGCCGCCAATCAGATCGTCGTCCCTACGCTGGTCGCCACTCTCTGTATTGCGATTGTCTGGATCCCGCTTTTTGAACTCGGCGGCGTGGCCGGCTACCTGTTCAAACCGATGGCGGAGGCGGTCATCATCGCGATGCTCGCTTCCTTCATCCTGTCGCGCACGCTGGTGCCGACCATGGCGAAATATCTAATGAAGAGTCACCATGCCGAAGCCGCCTGAACCACACGGTCAGCCCGCCGCAGAACCGTCGCGGAACCCCTTCGTCCGTTTTCAGAAAGGGTTTGAGCGTCGCTTCGATCGGTTCCGCGAAGGTTACGGTCAGCTCCTCGAACGAGCGATCGACCATCGCAATACCTTCATCAAAATTGCGTTGGTGGTTGCGTTGACGTCTCTGGGTCTCTTTTTCTTCCTCGGACGCGATTACTTCCCGGAGATCCCGTCGGGGGTCATCCAGATGCATATGCGGGCGCCGCTCGGGACCCGCATCGAGGTGTCAGGGCGTCTGGCGACGCTGGTCTCCACCAGCATCGAGGAATTGCTGCCGGGGCAGATCGAAAACATCGTCAGCAACTGCGGGCTGCCGGTCGGTCCCCATAACCTCGCCTTCATTCCCACGCCGACGATCGGTTCCCAGGACTGCGATCTGACGATCCTGTTGGAGAATGAAAAATCTCCCGTCTGGGACTACCGGCGTGTTCTGCGCAAGGGCTTGACCGAGCGTTATCCGGGCACCGAATTCACGTTCCAGCCCTCCGATCTGACGGCGAAAATTCTCAACTTCGGCGCGCCTGCCCCGATCGACGTGCAGGTCAACGGACCGGACATCTATGCCAACTATGAGTATGCCCGGAAATTGGTCGGCAAATTTCGCGAGATTCCCGGCGCCGTGGACGTCGTGATTCAGCAGACGATGCGCACGCCGACCCTCATGGTCGAAGGCAACCGCACATTTGGCCTCGGTGTGAATCGAACGCTGAAAGACATGGCGGACAATTTGCTCATGACGACTGCCGGCAGCCAACAGGTCGACCAGATTTATTGGCTCGATCCTTCAACCGGCATGTCATACCTGATCAACGTCTATACGCCGCAGGCTCAGATCAACAGCCTGAATAGTCTTAAGACCGTCCCAACGAACTCCTCGGAGAATCCTTCGAAAGATGACATTCAGCTGCTCGGCAATTTGGCCGATCTCTCAGCGGAAGGCACGCCGGGGGTGATCACGCACGGCAACATCATGCCACTGTTTAATATTTATGTCTCCGCAGAAGGACGCGACCTCGGCGGCGTCTTGACGGATGTGCAAGCAATCGCCAAAAGCATGGAACACGAGAAACCGCACAGCGCCGAGCTTGAAATCCATGGTCAGGCCTCGCTGATGCACGACGCCTATTTCGAACTGATCACCGGATTGGTCGCGGCGATCGCGCTCGTCTATCTGTTGATCGTCGTCAACTTTCAATCCTGGCTGGATCCCTTTATTATCATTACGGCCTTACCCGGCGCGCTGGCCGGGATTGCCTGGTCGTTGTTTCTGACCCATACACGCCTGTCGGAGCCCGCGCTGACCGGGGCCATTATGACGATGGGGACGGCTACCGCAAATTCGATCCTCGTCGTCTCGTATGCCCGCGAACGGCTGGAGGAGCACGGCAACGCGATCCAGGCTGCGATCGAAGCTGGGAAGACCCGCTTCCGACCGGTGCTCATGACCGCCTCGGCTATGATCATCGGAATGGTGCCCATGGCGACGGGCTATTCCACGAATGCGCCGCTGGGCCGTGCCGTCATTGGCGGTCTGCTGGTCGCCACGCTTTTCACACTCTTCTTTGTCCCCTGTGTCTATGCCATTATGTACAATCGGCGAACGCCTCGCCAGAAGGAGCGTGCCACATGATGCAACGCCTGCGAGGAAAATTCGTCACGCTGTCTCTGCTTGTCTTGTTCCTGCTTTACGTCGGCTATCGCATCTACGAGACCAAAAGCGACGCGGCTGCCTTGCAAACGAAAACGCTTGAAGACGCCGTGCCTACCGTGGCCATTGTTCATCCCAAGGCGGCCGACGCCAGCGAAACCATTACGCTGCCCGGCAACATTACCGCCTGGTTCGAGGCGCCGATCTACGCGCAGGTCTCGGGCTATGTCAAGATGTGGTACAAGGACTACGGCGCCCTCGTGAAAAAAGGCGACATCCTCGCCGAAATCAATGCCCCGGCGCTCGACGCCCAATATGCGCAAGCCAAGGCTGACTTGGAGTCCGAGCGAGCCAAGTACGCGCTCGCCGACATTACCGCCAAACGCTGGGTTGCGCTCCGTCCGAATCAGGCGGTGTCCGAACAATCCATATCGGTGAAAGTCGCGGAAGCGAAAGCCGAAGCGGCGAAGGTCAAGGCCTCGGAACAAAACGTCCGCAACTATGAGGCGCTGATCCGATTCAAAACAATCGTCGCGCCTTATGACGGCGTCGTGACCGTGCGTAACATCAATGTCGGCGACTATGTCAACAAGGAAGGGACGATCAGTACGCCCGGTTCGATCAGCAATCTCTTTACCGTCGCCGATGTCAGTATGATGCGCCTCTTTGTCAACGTGCCGGAGTCCTTCGGCCCGTTCCTCCATCCGGGTCTGACGGCCGATGTGACCGTCCCCCAACTGCCCGATCGTCATTTCACGGGCAAGTTCCTGACCGTCGCCAAGGGATTCGATGTCACCACCCGCACGGCCGTTACTGTCTTCACTATCGACAACGACGACAGAGCCTTGTGGCCGGGTTCCTACGGCAAAGTCGTCATCACGGCCCCGGTGGATAGGAAAGTGTACATGATCCCCTCCACTGCCTTAGTGTTCCAGGAACGTGGCACACAAGTGGCTGTCGTCAACGACGACGACCGCGTGCACTTACAATCCATCACCGTGAGCCGGCTCCTCGACAGCGCCGTGGAAGTATCGGAGGGAATTTCGCCGAACGACCGCATTATCAACAACCCGAGTGCCGCCTTGCTCGAAGGCGACAAGGTGCGTATCGTTACGCCGGCGCCTGGCTATGATCTCGACAAGACAGAACCCGCCTCGCCGGGAGACCAGCCCGATCATTCGCCGAAAAAACAATCGGCAATGTCCCGATGAATGTGTTCGCCATCCACATGAGCGCACACAGGACTCGTATGGTTCGAACCGGCTTGCAGCAGAGCTGTGCGCTTGTCTTTTTACTGTGCCTTACAGCCTGCAGCGACTGGTTTCCGGCAGCCGATCTTGCCCCATCCTATGAGCCGCCCGAGTACGTAGTGCCAACCTCCTGGCATGGACAGAGTCCCTTTATCGAGGCCAATCCCTCGGACACCGAATTGCGGCCGGATTGGTGGCAGCTGTTCGACGACCCAGCGTTGACCTCTCTGATCGAACAAGCCATGGCGGCGAATCCGGATCTTGAAGCCGCCGCGGAGCGGTTTCTGCAGGCCCGGGACATGATGATGAAAGCCCGGTCTCAGTACCTTCCCAGGCTGGGGCTGGGATTCGGCGCCTCGGGCAATCGCGCCTCGGACAATGCGCTGTTTTTCCCCCGCGATATTTCGCAGCAGGCCTCGAGCGTGTCCCTGGGCGGCCTGGCCTCCTGGGAGCCTGACTTTTGGTCGGCCCTGCGCAACGCCACCCGCATTGAGACATACCGCGCCGAGGAGCGCGCTGCCGAGTATGGGCTCGCACGTCTCAGCCTCCAGGCAGAAATCGGCACTAACTACTACCTCCTGCGCGGTTACGACGCGCAGATTACTATTTATACTCAGTCGATCGACCTCTATCGACGATCGCTCGACATCGTCAGGGCCCAGTTCGCCGGCGCAATCGCCTCAGCGCTCGACGTGGCCCGCGTTGAATCGCTGCTGTTCACCACCGAAACGCAGTTGGCCCGGGTCCAAGCGCAACGACAGGTCACGGAACAAGCCATCGCCATTCTGGTCAACATGGCGCCGGCGAGTTTTACCGTCAAACCAAAAACGGCAGACGATCTCCGCGTGGTGTCGTTCACGGTTCCCCGGACGCTCCCGTCGACGTTGCTTGAACGCCGACCGGACATCGCCAGGATGGAACGCCAGATGGCACAGGCGAGCCGGGCCATCGGCATTGCTCGCGCTGCCTTCTTTCCCAACGTGTCGTTCCGGGTCGGTGGGGGCTTTGAGGATGCCGGATTTAATCTGATCTCCCTCGCCAATAGTTTCTGGTCCTTAGGGGCGACGGTGTCCCTGCCCGTATTCCAGGCAGGATTTCGCCGCGCCCAATTGCAGCAGTCCTGGTCGGCATACCGCGAGACGGAGGACCGATACCGGTCGACCGTGCTCAATGCCTTTCGAGAAGTCGAAAACAACCTGAGCCTGACCGGCCAGTTGACGCTCGCCGCGAACCGGCAGGACGCCGCCGTCGGCGCCACGTTCAAGGCGCA
>DASUXH010000248.1:0-7638 GCA_036378015.1 Nitrospira sp.
GAAGGGGAACAACGTTTCTACTCTGAGGCACTCGAGACGCAGCCGGCCGCGAGTCGTCGCCAAGATCGGGTAAGAGAGAAGCATCGAGCGCTGGGCAGGCAAATGGTCGACGAACGATCCTTGGTCGAGATCCTGCCCGTCCGCTGTGTCAAACACGCGAAGCGAAAAGCTTGGCAGCCAGGAGTTACGGTTCGTCATCGAAAGCGTCACCGTCGTCGGTTGGTTGGCCATGAGGAGATCGGGCACATGTCGGCGAAAGTCGAGTCGCCTCAAACACTGCTCGGACAGGAGACCGGAGATCACCACGATGCTGAGCATCATCGCCAGCAGGAGATAGAACAGGTTGTTGCCTGTATTGACGGCCGCCACGCCGATGCCGATGGTGAACAACAGAAAACGTGTGCCTTCAGACGTCAGCCGGAGCGATCTGCGGGTGGCCAGGAAGCGCAGTTGATATCCGAGATGTGCCGCGGACAGGCGCCTGAGGCGGTTCATCGCAGGCCTGGTCATGGCGGTGGACTAGACAGGAACGGGAATCGTGTCGACGATATCAAGAACGATGCGCTCGGCGTGCTCAAAACTCTGCATGCGCATGCCTTGCGCGCGGCTGAGCATGACTCTATGCGACAAGACGATAGGCGCCAGTTCCTTCACGTCGTCGGGGAGGCAGAACTCGCGGCCGCGCAAGAGCGCCAGGGACTTGGCCGCATTGTTGAGGGCGAGGGCGCCTCTCGTGCTCACGCCGAGCGACAATAACTCACTCTGCCGCGTGGCATGCACGATGGCCAAAAGGTATTCGCTGACGCTCTCATCCATGTGCACGTGCTCGATCCGACGTTGCAGCTCAAGCACGTCCTGGGTGGAGAGCACCGGAGCGAGAATATCGGCCGGATGCAGGGCATACGGGCGACTGAGCACTTTCCGTTCCTCTTCCACCGAGGGATAGCCGATGCGCAAGCGCATTAAGAACCGGTCGAGTTGAGATTCAGGCAGCGGAAATGTGCCGTGATACTCGGCGGGGTTTTGGGTGGCGATGACCATGAACGGCTGCTTCAGGGGATGAGTCTGATTGTCCACTGAAATCTGAGCCTCGCTCATCGCTTCCAGCAGACTGCTTTGTGTTTTTGGGGTCGTCCGATTGATCTCGTCGGCGAGGACGATGTTGGCGAAAATCGGACCGGGGACGAATTCAAACGCCTGTTGTTGTCGGTTGAAGATAGAGACGCCGACGATGTCGGAGGGCAGAAGATCGCTCGTGAACTGAATGCGCTTGAACGAACAGTCGAGTGAACGGGCCAAACTATGCGCGAGCGTGGTCTTACCCACGCCCGGGACGTCCTCGAGCAGCAGATGTCCACGGGCCAGGAGACATACGACCGCCATTTCGATGACATGAGACTTTCCCTTGATCACCCGGGCAATATTGTCCTGAATGGCCTGGAGAGGTCTCGGTACGTTCATCGGGGATTATCGGCTCTGGTGGCTACGGAATGGACGGTGGTATGACACCGCTGAAGTCTAACAAAGGGTCGGATGACGGTCAATTTTTCCGCCGATTCCGCACACGATAAGGTCGCGCATCGAAGATGCGAGAATCAGCCGGTCACGCGTCCGGAACCACGATGATCATCCAGGGAGGGGATTCTTCCACCATATCTCCGAACCGTCTGGCGGTGCTGCTGGCCGGCATCTGGGGAAAGACCGCTCCTCGGCGGATGATGACCGACCGAAACCGATAGCCGTCGCCGGGACGAGCGGCGGGCAGGACATGGGGAAGACGACTGCGTAACGGCGCGAGTATCGACAAATCCAGCGCTTCACCGGGAGCAAGCGCGGACAGCTGTCGGTAGACTTCGTCAAAAATGATGGGAAGGTTCTCCGGCGTGAAAGGTTGATCCTTCGGCCGGTATTGGTCCCCTTCAAGGAGTTGTGCCAGGACCTCCCAAAACACCTGATTGTCAACGGCGCCCAATACGCCTAGATGACTGGAACGCGCCAAGAGGTCGAGGAGCGCGAGCGGGCCGCGTATGTCGAATTTCCAGGGCGGAAACAGCAGCGTGCGGTTGCGATGCTGGACTTCAAGGGCTGTTTCATTACCGTAGCGGATGCGGCGGAAGGCCCCCTTCGAGTGTCTCAACTCCGCTTCAATGACTTCAGGAGACAACCGCGTCGGCTCGTACGCGAATGTCGGAGTCGCCGGCGCCCAGCAGGTGGCGAGGGTATAACGCTCGGCGAGCATGCCGGCGCGCCGGAGGCGGTCGAATTCGCACATATCCTGATGCGACAGATATCGAAATGACAGATCCGATCTTGAGCGAAGACGCTGAACTAATTCGGCAGGCGGATGCAGGGGACCGCCGAGCTTCGATTGCGGATGCAGCCGGTCGATACAATGCAGTACCAGGGATCTGTTCAGACGTTGGATTCGTGAAGCGTAGAGATCCGCCACCTCTACGGCGAAGGAAAGATCGCCGGAGCCAAGGTCAAGAAGCGAGGGAACATTCGAGGTCAACAGCAGATCAAAGGGCGTCGCATTGGCATGGAGAAACGCCGATACCGCTTCGCTGTCGAGGGAGGGAACCTGCCAACGGGAACTCACCGGCTCAACGATATCGAAGTACACGCAGAGAGCCCTAATCGCCTTGCTCGGCGGGAGACCGGTAATGGCTTTGAGGCTTGAGCCGGACAGGTCCTGCACGCGCTGGGCCTTGCCCTCGTTCAATGCTGTCAGCAGCGAATCCTGAATCGCCGGCGTGAGATCGGAAGCACGGACGCGTTCAACCAGGCGGTGGAGCGTGTCGCCCAGACGCGAAGCTTCGATGAGGCGACGCGAGGTATCCCACTCGCGATCAGCCTCCTGAAGACGCTTTGCAATCCGGGATCGAAATTGTGCAAGGGGTTGGTTGTGCGAGGTCATGAAGGCGTCGAGCGTCGGCAGCATAACGGCCCACTGGCCACCGGTCAAGATTGGTTGTCTTGCCGAGCCCAGGAGCCTGTGTTAGGAACAAGTAGCAATGCGAAAACGCCAACACCGACTTATACTGACGCTTTTTGCCTGCGTGTGCTTGGTTTCGGCCGCTTGCGCAGGAACAGAGCCCTCGGTCTCCTCTGGTCCTTCCATCACGCCGCCGCCCGCCTTGCGCTCTGGACAAATTATCGATGCGGCGAATGGCCAAGCGCTTTCCATTGACGAACTCGTGAGCCGCCTGCTTCAGCAAGAAGTTCTCTATCTAGGTGAAGAGCATCACAATCGATTTCATATCGAGGCGGCTCTCTCCATCTTGAATCGCCTTTCTCGAGCCGGTCGTACGCCGGTTGTGGCCATGGAAATGTTCGGTTGGGAGAGTCAGCCCTTGCTGGATCGTTATGTCCAAGGCAATGATCTGAGCCGCCAGGATTTTGTGAATCAGCTCGCATGGAGTCAGAATTGGGGAGGACCGTTCGAGAACTATGAGCCGTTGGTCGCCTTCCCTAAAATGGAGCGACTGCGTTTGGTGGCGCTGAATCCTCCGAAACCCCTCGTAAGACTCGTGGCAAAAAAAGGGCTCGAGGAGGCTAGGCGCGAGGAGGAGTGGATCCGTTGGAATATGCAGAATGAAATTATCGTCGACGATCCCTCGTACCGCCAGAAAATTTTTGACCAATTGCGTGCCTGCCACGGCGGCGGATCCGACGACATGTACCAGACGATGTACGAAGCGTCGATGGTTCGTGATGAAGGCATGGCAAAGACGATCGTGAACGTCGTCGAGTCCATTCGCGCCCTTAAGGATCCGGCAGCCGGACCGGTCGTCAGTTACACGGGGGGAGGGCACATCCAGTACAACCTGCCGGTTCCCAAACGGGTCGACCGTCGCTTGTCCGGCGGCATTCGACAGGCCAGCATCTACATGACCTCGTACGATGACGGACGTCGAGAGGATCTAAAGGATATCCTCTCGAGCGGGATTGCCGACTACATCTGGCTCACACCGCTCGGCCCCGAGGGAATGCCTCGGCGCTGCCGTTGAGGATCGCTCTCCGTCGAGATTCCTTCCTTGCTTGACAGTTCAGGCTCCGCGTTCCACACTAAGGTGCTATTCGATGGCGGTAGGAGCCCGGGAGCTTCTTTCCGCACGGAGAGGATGCATGCGAAATAAGATTCCCTGTTCGGCAGAACGCTTAAGCCTTCTGGACCCTCCCATGATCCAGAGCGTTGTCGATCGCAATGCGTTCCACTTGGGAACCCAGTATCTTTCCGAAAACCGCGTACGTATCGTGGAAGCGGACGAAGCCCAGATTTCGTCGGCAGTGATCGGCAATTCGGGTCTTTATGAGCAGACCATCAGGTTGAAAGAAGGTCACCTGGTTTCCAAATGCAGCTGTTCTTTGCCGGAAGAGCCCATGTGCCGGCATTGTATTGCCGTCATGCTGGAATACCACCGCTGGGTTCAACCGCGCGCCAAGAAAGCGAAGGCGGCTGCGCCGGTTCCTCCTGAGACCACCGCCCCCTCCAAGCCCACTGTGTTGTCGAGCGTGTCCGCCGACCTGAAGTTGAGCGAGGTTCTTGCGTTCATCGAATGGTTGCAACCGGCAATGAAGGCGCTGGAGAAGGGGCAACCGTTGCCTGACGCCTCACGGTTGAGCGGCGATCTTGCGGCTTGGATCCAGGTCATCGGCAATTTGGAGGAGCGTCGTCGCGAAAGCGAAGAAATTCAGCTGACGCTCGAGTCGGAGCAACGGGAGCGGGAGGCCTATGTCCAGCGCATGACGCAGCAGCTGCAGGCGTCAATGGCCGAGGTCAAGGCCGCACAGACCCAGTTGCAACAGTTTCAACAGGAAGTCGCCACCTACCAGGATATGTTCACGAAGGTCGCAGAGATAGCTTCGGAAGTAGGCGGCTACGACAGCCAACTGAAGACCATTGCCGGCGAGCTGATCTCCAAAGGCACACAGCTGGATAAGGTTGCGACTTCATTCAGGGAAGTCGCCGCGGCTCTCAAAACCATCACCAAATCGAGTCCATCTACTTAAGCCCCTCCCTGCGTGCTACTCGTCCCACAGCCGGCCGGTCCTTTGCCCCTTGCGAGCCATTCGACGATTTCAGTACAATGCGGCCGGGTTTCGGCCACCACTTCGAGGAGGGTTTCACATGAGCAAGCTGTTTAGTCAGATCGGTTTAGTTGGGGGGACGGTGTTGATCAGCGCTTCCACTGTGTTCGCAAACGAGCCGAAGGGTGGAGCACCGGACTATAGCGGCATTAGCACCATGTACTATGCCCTCATTGGGGTCGTGCTCGCCTACGGCGTCTACGATACGTTTTTCAAGAAGAGCTGAAGTACGCCTTTCTTGCGAATGTCCCCGGGCTCCTTGTTGTATCGGAGAGGGCTCGGGGTGTTTCTGCCTTGAACATCCTTGCTTCCCGCCTCATTTCCCCTATTTCAAGAGCGGCTTCACGGTTTCCATCACCTTGTCCGCGATGATGCGGTAGCCTTCGCTTGTGGGATGAATACCATCGGCTTGGTTGAGGGATGCCGAGCCTGCCACGCCATCCAGGAAAAAAGGAAGCAGTGTCAGGCGGTACTGCTTGGCAAGGGCCGGATAGATAGCCTCGAAACCGTTCGTGTACTCTCGTCCATAATTCGGGGGGAGCTTCATCCCGGCGAGTATCACGGTGACCCCCGCCTCTTGACACCTCTGAATGATCCCTTCCAGGTTTGCTTTGGTTTGTTCAATGTTGAGGCCGCGAAGCCCATCGTTCGCGCCCAACTCAAGAATGACGAAATGGGGGCGGCTTTTGAGCACCCAATCCACACGCCGTAAGCCGCCTGCGGTCGTATCTCCGCTCACCCCCGCATTGATGACCCGATAGCGTAGACCCTGCTCCTCCAAACGGCGCTGTAACCGTGCCGGGTATGCCTGTTCGGCTGCTACGCCGAAACCTGCCGTGAGGCTGTCGCCAAACGCCACGATCCGTGGACGATCCTCATCGGCGACGGCTGTCGATTGATGCCCGATAAGCAAGGCGACGAGCCACACCGTCAGAACGAATAGCTTGAGGAAGGCGGTGAGAAGTTCTCTGACTGGCATCCGACTTCAGTATAATACCATCTGATCTTCAACGATGCGTTCAGGGAGCGTCTGACATGATTGCAGTACAACATTTATCCATGTGTCTGACTGCTGGCGGCCGACAGGTCACGATTCTCGATGACGTCACGCTGGACATTCCTTCAAAACAAACAGTGGCCGTCATGGGTCCCTCGGGCAGCGGGAAGTCGACCCTGTTGGGGCTGATGGCCGGCCTTGACCGGCCGACGTCGGGATCGATCAAGCTGGACGGCACCGAGATTACTTCGTTGTCCGAGAGCCGGATGGCCAGGTTTCGGCGCGCCAAAATCGGGTACATCTTTCAGTCCTTTCACCTGATTCCCACGTTGACGGCGCTGGAAAATGTGCTCGTGCCTCTGGAACTGGCTGGAGACTCCGCCGCAAGGGACCAAGCGGTGGAATTGTTGAAGACTGTGGGGCTGGGCGGCCGAATCGATCACTACCCGGTCCAGCTTTCCGGAGGCGAACAGCAACGGGTTGCCGTCGCACGGGCGTTCGCCTGCCGGCCGCCGATCCTGCTGGCTGACGAGCCCACCGGAAACCTGGATTCGCAAACCGGTCATCACATTATGGATCTTGTGCTGGCCCTTCATCGGGATTACGGGACGACGTTGGTGCTGGTCACCCATGACCGCGAAATCGCCGCCTTGATGCATCGGGTAATTGCTCTACGAGACGGGCGCATAGAATCCGACGAAATCCTCCCGAGAATCGGCGCTGGCGAGAAAATATTGTGAGCCGCTTCATGTTCTCCATGGCCTGGCGGGAAACCCGAGGGGCCTGGCGCCACTTTCTGTATTTCTTTGTTTGTATCGCCATCGGGGTCAGCGCGGTTGTCGGCGTGTCGCTTTTTGCCGCGCATGTGGAGCATGCCGTATCCAAACAAGCCAAAAGCCTACTTGGAGGCGATCTTGAGATACGTTCCTCTCATCCTCTGAGCGCCGAAAGCCGGACGATCCTCGATACACTCAACCAGCGAGGAATCACCCGGACACATATCAGCGAATTAGTGGCCATGGCCGCCCGTACTACGAAAGGAAGCATCGCTGAGCAGGCGACGCAAATCATCGAACTCAAGGCAGTGCAGCCGGGGTATCCGTTGTACGGCGTCTTGAAGACGGAGCCCTCATTGCCATTGGAGCATCTACTACATCCGGACCAGTCACAATGTGAGAGGACTCCGTGTCACGGAGCAGTCGTGCAGGAAGCGCTGCTCCTCCGCATGGGGCTGACGATCGGGAATCGATTCAAGATCGGGAAGGCGGAATTCGTCATTACAGGGCTGGTCCGCACTGAGCCGGATCGAATGGCCAACGCGTTTAGTCTCGGCCCTCGTGTCATCATCTCAGAGGCTGCCCTGAAGGCGTCGTCCCTTGTGCAGCCGGGCAGTCGGGTCCGTGAACGGGAGTTGCTCCGGCTGGCCCCCGAAATGCCGTTCGAACCCTTGCGCGTGGAACTCCGCGGGCGTTTGGCTGCCGATCGCGTGCGTGTGTCCGGCTATCGTGACGCGCAGCCTCAGCTCAAACAGTTTCTTGAGCAATTGTCCC
>DASUXH010000249.1:0-3285 GCA_036378015.1 Nitrospira sp.
ATCGCAGAGGAAGGCCGCGGCAGGCGCGATTCAGAGCGGCAACCTCCGCACGGCGCAGATTGCAGGGGAGCACGGATCGACACAAGTCCAGCGATTCGACGAGCAAGACCGGCAGCTCTGAGACCCCCGCCCCGACATAGAGGCTCCGCCCCCCGGCAGTAAGCCGCGCGAGTAAGCCTTCCGCGATGCGCATACCGAGGCGACGGCAGGGACCTCGTTTCGATTTCCAGAATTCATCTCCTCCTTCATAGCAGTACACGGAAGCAAGCTGCCGATAATCGAGGCGCTCGAACGCTCCGGCGACCGCACGGCGCGTCGCAGGACTGATTCGTCCTGGCCGTCTCATGGCCGGCTCGCTCCCGCCAGGTCTTCAATACAGCCGGCGACGATCTCCGCGACTCCCTCAAGAAACTCCAAGTCCAGCGTGTCGAGCGTGTCGGTGGGCTGGTGATAATGGGGATTGCGAAAATTCGCCGTGTCCGTCAGCATCACGGCCCGATATCCCTCGTCCCAAAACGCCGCATGATCGCTTCGACGCACGTCCGGTAGGCTCTCGCCCCGGCCCGGAACTGCCAAAGCGAGCGTCGGCATGGTTGGCGCCACTCTCCGGGCGTTGCGGTCGACGGCGGCGACGAGATCGCGTGACGCCTCGTTGCCGACAATGCCGAGAAAATTTCCCACCGTCGGCACAGGAATCGGAACACCGGGTGGCGGCCGCTGAGAGCCGGCCTCCCGACTGGCATAGCCGACGCATTCGAGAATGATCGCGCCGTCCAGAGGCTGACCGCTCTGTTTGAGACCGGAGATGAAGGCTCGGCTGCCCAGCAGTCCCTGTTCCTCGAGGCAGAACGCCGCAAACCACACCGGTCGCGCCACCAGCATGGGCTTCAGCCGGTAAGCGGATTCAAGCAGGACGGCCAAGGCGCTGGCGTTGTCGTCCGCGCCCGGCGAGCCCGAGACGGTATCGTAATGGGCGCCGATCAGCAGCGGAGCGTCTCCGTCCTTGGCCGGCTCCCCCGGCGGCCGTTTGATGCCGACAATGTTGAAGTAAGACTTGCCGAGGGCTCGAAACGGCTGCCCGTTCGTGGTGCATCCGTATTCGGCAAGGCGTGCCGCCAGGTACTCGGCAGCTTGATGCAGTGCGTGGGGAGCGGTCTGAGGGTGGCGTGGTCCGACGAGAGACTGGAGATGGCGAAAAATGGTGGTCCGTCGGTTGGGCACGGGAGGTTGAGCGCTTAGGCGGTAATTTCGGTCCCGATGCCTTTGCGCGTAAACACTTCGAGAAGAATGGCATGCGGCATGCGGCCGTCGATGATGTGGGCCTTACCCACTCCCTGTTCCAGCGCATCCAGGCAGGCATGGACTTTTGGCAGCATCCCCTCGGTGATAGTCCCTTTCTTGACCATCCGCTGGACATCCTTCCGCGAGACGGTGGACAAATGGCGACTTTTCGCGTCGCGGATACCCTTGATATCGGTCATCATGACAAGCTTTTCGGCATGCAACGCTCCGGCGATCGCTCCTGCCACGAGGTCGGCGTTGATGTTGTAGGTGTTTCCTTCCCGGTCCGTCCCGATCGGAGCGATGACCGGAATATAATGATCGCCTTGGAGCTTAAACAACAGGCTGGGATCCACCTTTTCAATATCGCCCACCAAACCGAAATCGCTCTCGGCCTCATCTTCGTCGAGATCCCGTTCCAGACTTTCCGCCCATGCCCGGGCCGTCAAAGGCTTCGAGAGAATCAATCCTCCGTCTTTTCCGCTGAGCCCGACGGCGCTTCCGCCGTGGCGGTTGATGAGATCCGTGATTTCCATGTTGATCTTGCCCGCCAAGACCATCTCGACGATTTCCATGGTCTCTTCGTTCGTGACCCGGACTCCATGCACAAATTTCGATTCGATGCCGAGACGGTCGAGCATCTCGTCGATCTGCGGCCCTCCGCCATGGATGATGACCGGGTTGAGGCCCACGTATTTCAATAGAACGACGTCCTGCGCAAATCGCTCCTTCAACGAAGATTCCGTCATCGCATTGCCGCCGTACTTGATCACGATGGTCTTGCCGCGAAACGTACGAATGTACGGCAAGGCCTCGATGAGCACGTTGGCTTTCTTGATGAGTTTGTTCATCGTCGGCTCCTACAGAGGTTGATCACCCCATGACAGGCGCGACCATAGCACGATGAGCCGCTTCAGGCCCAGTAAAAATCCCCTCGGCCTTTTGCCTCACCGCTTTTCCCTCTTGGACGGTCGGTCTTCACTCGACCGGCCCGCCCTTGGATGAGCGCGGTCGTACACGGCCAGCAGCTGGTCCGTCGCCACGTGCGTGTACCGTTGCGTGGTGCTGAGCGACGCATGGCCCAACATCTCCTGAATGCTGCGAAGGTCGGCCCCCTCATCGAGCAGATGGGTGGCAAAGGAGTGACGCAACGCGTGGGGACTGACCGCTCCTCCCGCCAGCCGGCTCGAATATTTTGTCACGATCCGCGCCACACTCCGGCTAGTCAGCCGTCCTCCCCGCCGGTTGCAAAACACCCCCTGAGATGCGCGGATGAACCGAGGCGGAAGGCTCTGCCGGTAGCGACGGATCGCGTCCAACGCCACTTCACCGATGGGCACGATCCGCTCCTTGCTTCCTTTTCCCTGCAGACGCACGAGCCCTTCCGACTCACGGACGTCGTCGATATCGAGGGCCACCACCTCGGCCACACGTGCCCCGGTGGAATAGAGCGTTTCGAGCAACGCGCGGTCGCGCAACGCCCCAACCGTTTGGCCTGCGGGAAAATTCATCAGGGCATCAGCATCGTCTTTTGTCAGAACACGAGGAAGTAATTTTGGTTGCTTCGGCGTGCGCATCCCGTCGACTGGATTCCGACTCACCAGCCGGCGTCGCATGAGGTAGCGGTAAAAACTTCTGATCGCAGCAAGCTTTCGGGCGAGCGAGGCCGGTTTGCCGCCTTCCTGGTCAAGCCACTGGAGGTACGCCCGGACGGCATCAGAGGACAGCGACTCGGGATCTACGGGAGAAGACACCAGCCGGCGCGAGAGGAGAAACTGATGCAGTTGCCGAAGGTCTGACGCGTAACTCCGGAGGGTTTCCGGCGAGGCCCGCTGTTCCGCACGGAGAAACGCTATGAAAGCCCTGATCGACTCATCCATGCGGCATGATCCTCAAGCGCTCGCTGCGAAAGCAGCCGGCGCTTGCGCTCCTTGTCTCTGACCGTCACGGATAGGGGCGGGAAAAGTCCGAAGTTCATGTTCATCGGCTGAAAGTGCCGTGGGT